>JBDHVF010000099.1:0-15123 GCA_039809605.1 Polyangiales bacterium
GCGGAGCTCCTGAAATCAGCGCAGGTCGCCACGTCGACCCCGCCAGATCGGTGCCGCTGCTGTCGAAGCCGGGGCTAGGGTCGCCCTCGCAGCGCGAGGGCGCCTGCGAGACCCATGCAGCCCATCACCTCGTCTCCCTACGCTCAGCCACGCCCTCGCTCCGCGGGGGCGGGGCGCGCGGCAGCGGGGGTGGGGGCTCCGCCAAGGCGCGCGGCAGCGTTGGGTGGGCGCTCCGCCAAGGCGCGCGGCAGCGGGAGTGGGGGCTCCGCCAAGGCGCGCGGCAGCGGGAGTGGGGGCTCCGCCAGGGTGCGCGGCAGCGTTGGGTGGGGGCTCCGCGAAGGTGCGCTGCGGCGCGAGTGGGCGACACGTCGCACACGCGAAAGCGGCCCAGATTGACCTGCGGTTGGTATGACGCCGCGCGGGCAGGGCGAACGTGTCGATGGAAGCGTTCCAGGGCTCGAAGGAGACCTGGAACGGGTCGATCGGTACGTTCCAGGGGTGGCGTGATGCGTTCGAGGGGTCGTTCGAAGCGTTCGAGGGAGTGTTCGAAGCGTTTCAGGCAACGAACGGTGCGTTCGGGGTAGCGAGCGACACCCGGAATGCACGGCGGGGTGCGTTCGGGGCAACGAGCGATGCCCGGAATGCAATGGGGTGCGCGAGAGCTCCTTGACCCTGCCAACGTGCGCTGCGTAGCGTGGATGCCGTGCGGTGCGCGGATGCACCGACGGGAGGCAGCCGATGGGGTTCATCGACGACTTGAGGCAGTTGGCCGAGCATGTGAAGCGCCGCCAGGGGCACGTGAAGAGCGAGGAGGCGACCAAGCAGGCGATCGTGCTGCCGTTCCTGCAGGTGCTCGGGTTCGACGTGTACGACCCGAGCGAGGTGCAGCCAGAGTACGTCGCCGACTTCGCGAAGAAGAAGCCCGGCGGCGGCATGGAGAAGGTCGATTACGTGCTGCGCGTCGGCGGACAGCCCGCGATGTTCGTCGAGTGCAAGCCCATCGACAGCGCGCCCGAGGACGCCGACGGGCAGCTCGCGCGCTACTTCAACGCGACGCCCTCGGTGCGCGTGGGCGTCGTCACCAACGGCCTGCGCTACAGGTTCTTCACGGACCTCCGCGCGCCGAACGTGATGGACCCGACGCCCTTCCTCCAGTTCGACATCCTGAGCTTCACCGACCGCGACGCCGACAACCTCCGCACCTTCACCAAGGACGGCTTCAACCCCTCGGCGATCCAGGCATGCGCCGAGGAGATCATCTACACCGACCGGCTCACCGGGCTCGTCGGTGAACTCCTGCGCAACCCGTCGGAGAACTTCGTGAGGTTCCTCCTCGGCGAGCTGGAGCTGGTCTCGGGGCGCGTGACCGCGCGCGTGGTCGAGCGCTTCACGCCCATCGTGCGTCGCGCCGTGCAGAGCACCATCGTCGAGATGATGACGCGGTCGATCCAGCAGGAGATCGCCGCGCCTCCACCCGCGTCGCTCCCTGCGCCGACCGCGAGCGTGGTGCCCGCGGCGCCTGCGACCGCGCAGGCCCTCGCCACGATGTCCGCCACCGGCTCGACGCCGCCGTCCGACGCCGCAGACGCGAAGGCGCCGCGTGAGGTCGTCACCACGGCCGAGGAGCTCGAGCTCTTCGACGTCGTCGGGCGGTTCGTGGCCGACTCCGCGCACAAGCGCCCGATCGCCTACAAAGACACGACGGGGTACTTCGGGATCAACCTCGGCAAGGTCAGCCAGTGGTTCCTCCGCGCGTTCTTCAACGGGCCGAAGAAGGCCCTCGTGCTGCGCGTGCCCGTGGAACAGGTGCAACTGCTCGCGCGCGGGTTCGAGGTCGAGGTCGCGCCCGAGGGCATCGGCAGGAGCCGCGTCTACGTCGCGAGCGCGAAGGACGTCGAGAAGCTCCGCTCGCTCGTGCTCGTCGCGTTCGAGGACGAGGTGCGCCGCGTGGAGTCAGGCGCCGATGCCGAAGAGGAGCGGGCCAATTGATCGCCCCGCGGTGAGGAGCTCGACGGCCCTGATGCCGAAGGGCATGGGCGAAGCCGCTCCCGCGTGGGCGTTCAAGTGTTCAGAGGGGCGTCCGAAGCGAGCGTCTGAATCGCAGCGACCCGGGGCGCATCAGTTGACGGGAGGGAGCCAATGGTCAACGTGAGAAAGGGCGGCGCGCGCGAGCTCTCGGCGGTTCGCGGAGGTCGGACGCCGCGTGGCGTCGAGGACGGAGCGCGAGCCCCGCGAGCTTTGAGCGGCATCGGGGTCTGCCTCGTGCTCGCGCTGCTCGGCGCGTGTGAAGACAACTCCTCCGAGGGTGATGCGGGCTCCCCTTCGCTCGACGCGAGCGTTGCCGACGTCGAGGCGGGCGGCACGGATCTGGGCGGCGACGCGCGGGAGGCCGCTCCGGACGCCGACGACGCGACTGCCGACGCCACGGATGGAGGCCGAACCGACGCGCCGATGGATGCCCAGCGCGCCGATACTGCGACGGATCTCCCCACCGCGGATCTCCCCACCGCGGATCTCCCCACCGCGGATCTCCCCACCGCGGATCTCCCCGCGGACGTTGGAGGCGGGCTTCCTGCGCCACGGCCCGTCTCTCCGCTGACGGGAACGCACACGGGTGCGCGGCGACCGACGCTGCGCTGGACGCTCTCGCCGGGGGCCGACGGCGCGCGCGTGCTTCTCTGCCGCGACCGCGCGCTCACCATCGGCTGCGTCATGTTCGACGCTCCGGGCACCTCGGGGATGCCCCCGAGCGACCTCGCGCGGGGCGGGTGGTATTGGGGCCTTCGCGGCCTCCGAGGTGGCGTGCCTGGGGCCTCGACGAGCGCGGCGTGGCGCATCACCGTGGGCTCCGCGGCGACGAGCGGGCGCGCGTGGGGCGGCGACCCTGACATCAACGGCGATGGGCTCGCCGACGTCGTCGCCTCGGACGGGACCAGCACGCTGCTGGTCTACCTCGGCACCCCGTCGGGCCTCTCGGCCGTCACGACGATCGCCGCTCCCTTCGACGCGACGCAGTTCGGCGCGGCGCTCGAGTTCGTGGGCGACGTCGACGGCGACGGCTACGGTGACGTGGCCGTCGGCGCGCCGGGCTCCGACACGGCCTATTTCTATCGTGGCAGCGCGACGGGCCTCGTCACGCCCCCGGTCACGCTCAACGGGCCTCACGGGAGCCGCTTCGGAGCCTCGATCGCGGGCGCGAGCGACTGCAACGGCGATGGCTACGCCGACCTCGTGATCGCGATGCCCGACATGGGCGTCGGGTACTTCTCCGGCGGGCCGGGAGGGCCGGGCATGCCCGTGCGCATCACTCCATCCAGAAGGTACGTCCATGCGGCGGGCGACGTGAACGGAGATGGTCGCTCCGACGTGCTCCTCGACAACACCCTGGTCTTCGGCAGCGCGGCGGGGCTCGACATCGCAGGCGCGCGGACCGAGCACTACCGCGGCGCCGTCGGTGACATCGACGGCGACGGCTACGCGGACGTCGTCGTCGAACCGCCGGGCTCCAGGCCGATGCTCTCGTCCGGTGGACCGGGCTTCCCGAGCCGCCTGACCGCGATCATGGGGCAGAACGATTTCCTCAGCGATCGACCCGGTGACCTGAATGGCGACGGCTTCGACGACCTCATCAGCAGCGACGATGGTGTTCTGCGAGTGATCCCCGGCAGCGCGACGGGGGCGGATAGCCCTGCCGTCGAGGTGCCGACCTCCTTCGGCGGCCCTTCGTCACGGCGGCCGGTCGTCGCCGGAGACATCGACGGTGACGGCTTCGGCGATCTGCTCTCGGGTGGCCCCGACGTGCTGTTCGCCAACCGCGGGAGCGCGGCGGGCATCGTGTCGCACGCGACGCTCATCGCAGGCATCGGGCCGCTGTGGTTTTACTGGCCCGCCAGGGCCGCGGCGGCGGGCGACGTGAACGGCGACGGCCACGCCGACGTGCTGGCCTACAACTCGTCGTTCGGTCGCATTGATCTGATCCTCGGGAATTCGACGGGGTTCGCATCGACGTCGGCCACGTCGATCATGTCCGTGCCGGACTGGCCCGGCGGGGATGCGCCGCCGGTCGAAGGTCACGGCATCGGAGACGTGAACCACGACGGCTTCGAGGACGTGAGCATCGCCGTCGGTCGCGAGGTGCGCCTCTACCTCGGGAGCGCGACCGGGCTGGCGGCGACGTACACGCCGTTCCCTGGTGGCGCATCGATCGCGGCGGGCGATATCAACGGCGACGGACGGGCCGACGTCGTCACGCCCTCGGCGAGCGCGGTCTACTTCGGCTCGGCGGCGGGCATCGATCCGACCCCGATTCCGGTGACATTCCGAACGGCGCTCTGGGTGGTCGGCGCGGCGGGCGACGTGAACCATGATGGCTTCGGAGACCTGCTCGTTCGGGAGGCCGAGGGCGCGACGAGGTTCGTGCTCGCTGGTTCCCCGTCGGGGCTGCGCGCGACGCCGCTGGCCTCGCTCACGGTGTCGGGCCCCCTGGTGGCTCCCGGCGACATCAACTGCGACGGCTACGCCGATCTGGTCGTGGGCGCGGGCCGCGCCATCGCGGTCTACAACGGGAACGCGTCGGGGCTCTCGGGCCCGACGATGTTTGCGGCGGATGGTCAGCCGATGCCCGTGGGCGACATCAACCGCGACGGCTGCGCGGACCTGCTCGTCCTGGGGTCGCCGTCGGCCATGATCTATCGCGGGAGCCCCTCGGGCCTCGTTCCTCGCGCGGAGCTCGCCGCCGCAGGCCCGAGCGAATACGGCGGCATGTTCGTGTTCGCCGCGCCGCTCGATCTGCGCGGCTTCGGCGACGTCGACGGCGATGGCACGTCGGACCTGGTGAGCATCGGGCAAGGAAGCGGGGACCCACTGCCTGCGACCTTTCACCCGACCGGGCGCCGGGCGCCGAGCGCCGGCTTCGCGGTCTCGCCCACCGGCGTCACCCACGCGTTCACGACCTTTCGATGAGTGGGAGCGGCAGGGGACATGTCCGTCGGCAGGCGTGACCGAACGCTTTCTCGACGCATTGGATGGTCCGAAAATCCGAAGCTCCAAAGAAAATCACGGGACTCTCATTTCGTCCCTCACGCTCCCGAGATGGGCCGCCGTTGAGACTCATCGAGAGCGGCACGGCGGGATCGCAGGGATCTCCGCTCGATGCTGCGAGGCGAGAGGAGAGAGGCTCATGGTCGCGACCGCACGCAAGGGCAACAAGACGCACGAGGCGGAGAACGACGTCGAGGAGGCCGTGCACGACGAGGTGCTGAACGCCGCGCCCGAGGAGCATGGCGCGCTGCCGACGGCGGCGGACCTCGCGCGGCTGCGCAAGCTGGGGCCGATGACGGGCGAGGTGGACCGCTCGCGCTTCGCGATGGCCGAGACGCTGATCGACGCCGAGACGCTGCGGGCGCTCGAGACCTACGCCGCGGTGTTCGCGGGCATGAGCATCGACGTGGCGCCCGCCATCGCGGCCGTGCCCGAGGTGCTGGAGCTCGAGGCGATGGAGCGCCGCTTCGCCGAGGGCCTCGCGCTCGTGCACCGTCACCTCGCGATGCGCGTGGCGCCCATCGCGGCCGTCGGCTCCGACGTGCACCGCGTGGTCGCCGCGTCGCCCGAAGGCAGCGCCATCCGCGGCGCCTTCTCGAAGATGGAGACGCGCTGGCAGAGGCTCTACGGCAACGGCGGACGCACCGCGGGCAAGGCCGCGGCGGGCGAGCCGAAGACCCCCACGAAGTAGCGAGGAACGCGCGATCTCCTGAGGTACACTGCCGCTCAGCCATGAGCGTGCTGAACCCGACGCCGCCGGAGCGCATGGTCGACGTGCAGGGCAGGCCCTACTTCCTCTGGGACGAGGACATGACCCTCGCCGAGTTCACGCGCGCGTTGCGCGACCCTGACGCCGAGGTGCGAGCGTACTTCCTCGGCAAGCTGATGCGGCAGGCGAAGCCCGACGACGTGCTCACGTTCGTCACGCCGCGCGAGATGGCCACCGCCTGGCCGAGCGTCGAGCGCTACCTCGGCAAGACTCGGCCCTTCTGGGAGTGGCTGTTGCGAACGTGGGAGCGGCAGGGGACGTGTCCGTCGGCAGGCTGACCGAGCTCCAGACGCGGGTGCCTTCTCGAAGATGGAGACGCGCTGGCAGAGGCTCTACGGCAACGGCGGACGCACCGCGGGCAAGGCCGCGGCGGGCGAGCCGAAGACCTCCACGAAGTAGGTTCAGCGCCCCCCGTGACAGACGCCGCGCAGGTCTCCGATCGCGCGCCATCGGTCGCCCTCGCGCGCGAAGAAGCCGAGGTCGTAGAAGCCCGGCGTGTTCGGGTCCGAAGCGCCCGCGGAGAGCAGCCGCACGCGGAAGAGCTCGACGGGTGACGCGAGCGCGTCGACGATGCAGTTGGTCCAGTGCGCGGGCTCCTGCGCCGAGCGCGCGACGGGGTCGACGCGCACGACCGACAGCCCGCGCTCGCGCACGGTCGGGCCAGCCTCGCGCACGAGCGCCTCGGGCGAGAGGAAGGGGCGCATGCTCGCGTACCCGGCCGTGAGGCGGGCGCCCGTCTCGGCTCCGAAGGCGCGCGCGAAGAAGGCGTCGGGCGCGGCGAGCTCGAGCTCGGAGAGACCCGCGGGAGACCCCGAGCGCATCGCCGCGACGTAGGGGGCGAGGAACTCCGTCAGCCCCACCTGCGCGGTCTGCGTGGGCGGAGCGGTCTGCGCAGGCGGAGCGGTCTGCGCAGGCGTGTTCGGCGTGCGCGCCGCGCAGGCGGCGACGAGGAACCCGAGCAGCGCGAGACGGTGCTTCATGCCTCGGGAGAGTCGGGCACGCGGGCAGGGTCGCGCAACCTGAATTGCGCGTGTGCGATGGGCGATGTGACGACGCACGACTCCGCGCGGCACCTCGGATGCAGCGACGCGCGCGAGAGGAGCCCGTCATGGAACCGAACGAAACGGAGCTTCGCGAGCTCGCCAAGCAGCACGTGCAGGCGAGGATCGGGCTGGTGAACCACGTGGCGATGTACGCCGTCGTGAACGCGGGGCTCGTGATCATCTGGGCGGTCACGGGCGCTCGCTACCCGTGGTTCCTGTGGCCGCTCTTCGGGTGGGGCGTGGGCATCGTCGCCCACGTGATCTCGTATTACTCCGGCCCCGGCAGCGCGCGTGAGGAGCGCGCGATCGAGCGCGAGCTGCACCGGCTGCACACGCGCACGCACGGCTGACCCTCGCGCTCGGAGCGGCCGTCACCGGTTCGGGCGGCGCTTGTCGGCGCTCCCTCGAAGCCCAACGATCCGCGCGCGATGGGAGTCACCGCACGCTTTCTTCGCGCGCTCGCGTCGACCGCGCTCGCGCGCCTGCGCCGCGGGCCGCTCCGCCCGACGTGGCCGTTCATGTTCGAAGCCATGGTGGCGACGCTCCGCGAGACCTCGCGCGAGGTCGCCGCGAGGTCGCCCCTCGAGGAGCGCGCCGCGTGGGCCGAGATGAAGCCGCTCCCCGCGCGGGTGATGCGCGCGGTCGGGCGCGCGAAGGTCGACGCGGGCGGCGTCGCCGCCGAGTGGTTCGTACCGAAGGCGGGCGCCTCCAACGCGGTGGTGCTCTTCGTCCACGGGGGGTCGTTCATCTACGGGTCGCTCACCTCGCACGGCGAGATGATCGCGAGGATCGCCCTCGCCACCGGCGCGCGCGTGCTGGCGCTCGACTACCGGCTCGCGCCCGAGCACCCGTTCCCCGCGGCGCTCGACGACGTGGTCGCCGCGTACCGATGGCTCCTGGCGCAGGGCGTCGCGCCCGGGCGCGTGGTCTTCATGGGCGACTCGGCGGGAGGAAACCTCGCGCTGACGGCGCTCCTCCGCGCGCGCGGCGAGGGCCTCGTCGCGCCCGCAGGGGTGGCGCCGATCTCCCCGTGGGTCGACCTCGCCCGCCGCGGCGGATCGCTCGTGACGAACATGCCCTTCGACTGGGGCGTGGCCGACGCCTTCCCCCGGTGGGCCGAGACGTACGCGCCGGGGCGCGACCTGCGCGACCCGCTGCTGTCTCCGCTCTACGGCGACTTCGCAGGGGCGCCGCCGCTGCTGGTCACGAGCGGCGAGTGCGAGATGCTGCGCGATCAGGTCGAGGATTTCGTCGCGCGCGCGAGGGCCTCGGGCGCCGACGTCACCCACCGTACGTACCCCGACATGGTGCACAACTGGCTGGTATTGCACGCGTTCACGCCCGAGGCGCAGCGCGCCTACGACGACCTCGGCGCGTTCGTGCGCAGGGTCACGGGCCGCGCGTGAGCGCGTAAGCTCCCGCGGTACGCGGGCGTTCTCCTCCGCCAACGGAGGACCGTGCGATCGACCCCGCTCCTCGTGCTCGCGCTCTCGGCCTGCGCGTCTCAACGCCCTGCGATGCTCGTCGCCGCGGCGCCGCCCGCCATTGCCACGACGGCTCCGTCGAGCTGCCGCGACGTGCTCGCGCGAAACCCCGAGGCCCCCGACGGGACGTACGCCATCGACCCCGACGGGCCGGGCGGCGACGCTCCCTTCGTCGCGTACTGCGACCTTCGAGGCGGCGGGTGGACCCTGGTGCTCATGGCCGGCTCGGCCCCCGCCGCGGAGCTCGGGTACAACGCTTCGTACTGGGTCACCGACGCGCTGCTGCGCCCCGAGGTGGCGGACCCCACGCAGGACGTGTCGATGAAGAACCGCGGCTTCGACGCGCTGCCCGTCACCGAGGCGCGCTTCTGCCTCGGGGCGATCAACGCGTGCGTGACCGAGCGGGTGCGGGCGCCGTCGCTGCTCGCGCTGTTCCGAGGTGACGAGCGCCAGTCCGAGCGCCCCGTCGGGGACTACGCGCCGTGGGGCTACCGCGGCGACCTCGGGTGCAACCGCAACGGGTTCAACGTGTCCGACGTGCGCGCGGGCCCGGCCCGGTTTCGCTACGGCATCCTGCTCAACAACGAGGCGACCTGCGAGGGCACGGTCGACGGGGGCCGCGGGTTCGGCGGGCGCGGCTACTACGGCACCGAGCTCTCGGCGGGGCAGGGCGACGGGATCGTGCCCACGGCGCGAGAGCGCGGCTGGATCTTCGTGCGGTGACGCCCACGGAGGCGCGTGAGCGCGTCGCTCGCATTGACAACGCCCCGCGCGTGTCGACACTCCGCGCCGATGAGCCCTGCCCCCTTGCGTACGGCGGTGTTGTGTCTCGCGCTCCCGCTCGCGTGCAGCGCGCGCGGCGGAGGCGGCGGCTACTTCGCCGACGACGCGGCCCGTAGCGACGACACGCCCTCGCTCGACGCGAGCGTCACCGACAACGGCGCGCGCCCCGAGGTCATGGCCGCGCCCGATCGACCCGTCGCGACGGACCTTCCGCCCGCCGCCGACGCACCGCCGATGGATGTCGTCGCGCCGCCCCGCGACGCGGCGGCGCCCGACGCGGACGCGACGGCGGTCGACGTCGCGGGCGGGCGCTGCGCGTCGTGGCAGATCAACCCGAGCGGGGTCGACCTCGCGCTCCCGAGCGGCTTTCCCGCGGAGTCGTTTCGCGACCTCGGGCGGCACAGCAGCGCGTGCGCGGGGCGCGCGGGGCTCCCGGTCTTCACCCCGCTCGACCTCGACGCCGACGGTCGCCTCGACCTGCTCGTCACCTCGCGCTGCGGCGACCCGCCGTCGCCCTCGCGCTGGCAGGCGTACCTCGGGACGCCTACCGGCTTCGCGTCGTCGCCGACGTCGCTGGCGCTCCCGTCGGGCTTCGCCGCCGGGACCTTCGTCGACAGTTCGTCGGGGCCGCAGTGCACGCTCGCGCCGCCGCGGCAGGGCTACCTGCTCTTCGACTACACCGCCGATGGCCGCCCCGACCTGCTGATGTACGCGACCTGCGGCGACGCCTCCGTCGGGACCTCGCGCTGGCGCCTCTTCGCGGGCACCGACGCGGGCTTCGCGAGCGAGACCGACCTCGCGCTCCCGCCCGGCTACGGCGCGGGCGCGTTCGCTGCGCTCTTCACGTCGTCGGCGTGCCCCGGCTCGTCGCGCGCGCAGACCGTCGGCGCCACGATGGACCTCGACGGCGATCGGCTCCCCGACCTCGTCGTGTTCTCGCTCTGCGACGACCCCGCGGTGGGCAACGCGCACTGGCGCGTCTACCGGAACAACCGCGCGGGCTTCGCGCCCACGGCCGCGCGGTGGGCGCTCCCCGCGGGCTACGCGCCCGACGCGTTCTCGACGGCCGTGCACGCCCCGCTGCGATGCCCGACGACGCCCGAGGTGCACACGATCACGGACATGGACGGCGACCGGCGGCCCGACCTCGTCGTCTACAAGACCTGCGACGACGCCGCGGTCGGGCAGACCTTCTGGCGCGTGCACCGCAACACGGGCTCGGGCTTCGCGCAGGAGCCCGCGCGGTGGGCGCTCCCGAGCGGCTACGCCCCCGGCGCCTTCGACCTCTTCGGCGACGGGACCGCGTGCTCGACGCGGCAGGGCGTCACCGCGGGCATGGTCGACATCGACGGCGACGGGCGCGTCGACCTGCTCGTCACCACCGACTGCGCCGACGCGAGCGTCGGCGTCACGCACTGGAAGGTGCACCTCAACACGGGCTCGGGCTTCGCCGACGAGCCCCTGCGCGTCGCGCTGCCGCCCGGCTACGCCGGCGGCGATTTTCGCTACGTGATCGCGTCCTCGGTGCGCTGCTCGCCCCTCTCGCTCCCCTACGCGTACGCGCTGGGCGACTACGACGGCGACCGCGCGCCCGACCTCAACTTCGTCGGGAGCTGCACCGACGCGCGCCTCGGCACGAGCATCTGGCGCACCCACCGCGGCACCTGCCGCTGACGCGCGGCTGGCACGCGGCCCTGGCACGCGCCGCGTCCGTGCCACCCCACGGCGGGGCCGTCGTCGCGCGAAGGCCACGGATTCATGGGGCGGCGGCCCTGAAGATCCAGCGCCTCGGCGACGGCACGCCGCGTGATGAGGGCGTCGGTCAACCCCATGAAGCACGACGCGCACACCGACGAATGCTCCTGCCGCACGCTCGAGCGCATCGAGGGGCTCTGCGACGCGCTGAGCCTCGCGGAGATCGCGGCCCTCGACGACCTCGCGCTCCGCAACTACTGCATCAGCGCCACCTACCACCGGATCTCGCGCGCGATGTTCGAGGTCGTGGGCCCCGGCAACGCGACGTGGTGCACCTTCGCCGCGTGGGCCTCGGAGCAGGCGGGGCGCTCGATCCGGCTCGAGAACATCCCGCTGGCGTCCCTCGACCCGCTCGGCTGCGCGGCGCGCATCCGTGACGTGATCTCCCTCGGCAACCTCCGCGTGTTCGCGGAGATCGCCTTCGTGTTCGAGCGCTTCATCGCGTGGATGCGCGACCGCGACGCCGAGGGGGCGCGCCGCCTCGCGAGGGCCGGGGGCGTCGCCGCGGTCGAGGCGCTCGTGGCCTGCGCGATGGGCTTCGACCCGCGCACGCTCGACGAGAGCCCCGACGGGCAGGAGCTGCTCATCGGCGCGTTCGCGTCGTACCTGGAGGCCTCGTGGGAGCCCGACCCCGACGCGCGCGCGGAGCTGGTCTTCGTGGGCAACGCGATGGTGGGGCTGCACGAGCAGACGCGCGTCGACCCCGAGGTGCTCGGCGCGCTCGCGCTGCCCGAGGCGCGCCCCCTGGTCGCGCGGTGGGAGCGCTCGTCGCTGCGCGCGGCGCTCTCTCGCGCGAGGGGCGCCGCGTCGACGCTGCTGCCGTCGCCGGTGCTCCGGGGCGCGCGGGCGCTCCTGCGGACGGGGGGCGCGCTCGGCAGCGTGGCGGCCGTGGGCACCCTGCTCATGGAGCTGCGCGTGGGCGCCGACGTGCTCGCGCTCTGCGAGGACATCACCCCGGTGATGGGCGAGGAGTTCCCCGCGCACCTGCGCACCTTCGACATCGCCCGCCCGCACGTGCGCGCGCGGCTCGCCCGCGTGATGGCGCTCGACAAGACCCCGCACACGCTCCGCGGCAGCGCGGCCACCGACTGGACGCGCCTCGACCAGCGCATGAACTTCATCCTCGACCTGTTCCGCTCGCGGCAGCAGTCGCCCGCGATGTTCGGCCACCCGCTGCACGTCGACCTGCGCCCCCGCGGCGAGTGCGCATGCCGCCGCCCCGCGAGCGCCCGCGCCGCGTAGACTCCCCGGAGGCCCTCGCCCGTCGAACGCGCCCATGATCTCTCACCGCAACGCTCCCCGCTCGCCTCGCTGGCGCGTCTTCGCCGTCGTCGCGGCCCTCTGGCCCGTCGCCACGGCGCACGCGCAGACCGCCGCGACCCGATGGATGGTCTGCACCCGGATCAACCCCGGCTACGCGCTGGCCCGGCCCTTCTACCGCGATTGCAGGCCGCTCCCCGCGGCGTGCCAGGCGACGCCGACGTGCGCGTGCATGGCCCGCGCGATGCCCGACCCGTTCCGGTTCACGTGCGTGCGCGTCGGGCACCGGTTCATCCGGCGCATGGTCAACCTGCCCTGAAAGACTGTCGATCAATCTCTCCCGTCGCCGCCGCCGCGATCCGCGTCGCCATGCGTCGTCGCCGCGCTTCACCGCACGTTCAGTGCGGTTTCAGCGCGTCTCCTCGCCTGGCTCGCGGCTCACGACGGCAGCTCGGTCCGAGATTGATCGACAGTCTTTGAGGTCCGCCGGAGCTCTGCGCGGGCGCCGCGCGTGCATCACCACGGGCGCGCCCTTCGAGGGCGCCAGGGTGATGCCTCGCCGTACGGTGCGAAGCGCGTAGCCGGGGCGCAGCGTCAGGCGCGCGCGCAGCAGGATCGTCGCGAGCACCACCTTCATCTCGTAGAGCGCGAAGGCCATCCCGAGGCAGCGCCGCGTGCCGCCTCCGAAGGGCAGCCACGCGTACGGGTCGACGCGCGCGCCGACGAAGCGCTCGGGGCGCAGCGCGTCGGGCGCGGGGTAGAGCTCGGGCCTGCGATGCGCGAGGTAGATGCATGGCATCACCATCACGCCCGCGGGCAGCGCGTGGCCGCCGAGCTCCATGGGGGCGCTGAGCAGCCGCGCGACCACCGGGAGGATGGGCCTCAGGCGGAGCACCTCGCGCACGGTCGCGTCGAGGTACGCGAGCTGGCCGACGTGGGCGGGCAGCAGCGGCCCGTCGCCCACGACCGCGCGCAGCTCGGCGTCGATGCGGGCGGCCACCTCGGGGTGCGAGAGGATCTCGGCCAGCGCCCACCCGAGGGCGGTCGCCGTGGTCTCGTGGCCCGCCATGAGCAGCGTGACGAGCTCGTCGCGCAGCTCCGCGTCGGTCATCGGCTCGCCGCGCTCGTCGCGCGCCTCGAGCATCATCGAGAGCACGTCGGCGCGGCCCGCGGTGCCCTCGGCGCGGCGGCGCGAGACCTCGGCGCGCAGCGCGTCGTCGACCTCGCGGATCGTGCGCGCGACGCGGCCCCACGGGGAGCGCGGGCCGAGGTCGCGCTGCAGGGCGGGGGCGAAGAGCAGCGGCGAGTTGCCCGAGTCGGCGCAGCGGGCCAGCATGCGCGCGAAGCCCGCGAGCCGCGGCCCCTGCTCGATGCCGAACACCGTCCGCACGATGACCTCGAGGGTGATCGTCTGGAGCTCGGGCGAGAGCGCGAAGGGCCGGTCGAGGGGCCAGCGGTCGACCGCGGCTTCGGTCGCGTCGCGCATCACGGTCGCGTACGACTGCATGCGCTCGCCGTGAAACGCCGGGAGGAGCAGCCGGCGCTGCCGCAGGTGGGCCGCGCCGTCGAGCAGCAGCAGCGAGCTCGAGCCGAGCACGGGCCGCAGGAACGCGTTGCCCTCGCCCGCGTGCAGCACGTCGGGGTCGCCCGTGAACACCTGCCGGATGGCGGCCGGGGTGGAGACGAACACCAGCGGGGGCATCGCGGGCCACCGCAGGGTGAAGGTGTCGCCGTAGCGGCGCTGGCAGTGGCGCAGGAGCTCGAACGGGCGCGCGATCCAGAGCGCGAGCTGCGCCACGCTGGGGGCGCGCGGGCCCTCGGGCAGGGAGCTGCGGGGGACGGTCATGGGGCGCGGAGTGTCGCACGGCTGCGCACGCTACGGCGCGCCGCGTGTGAGCGCGGGGAGCCCGTAGTACGCGAGCGCCAGCCCGATCACGACCGACAGCCCGCCGACGACCCACGGGTTCTTGAGCACGGCTGCGTCCATGTCCTCCGAGGGGACGAGTTGGACGCCGCGCCCCAGCCGGAAGAGCGTCGCGCCCGCGAAGACGCCGGCGACGCCCGACAGCGCGAACAGCGCGCCGCAGGGGACCGCATAGGCGCGCATTCCCAGCGCCTGCGTGACCACCCAGCCGACGACTCCGACGAGCGCCGAGAGCGCGTGAACGATGAACCAGATCGATCGACGCTCCTTCGAGGCCGGCACCGCGCACTCCCTCTCCGCGCGGACAAAGGCCACGCGGCATCGCGGCGTGTCTTACCACGAGCCGTCCCGCCGTCTGGAGAGCGGCTTGACGGACGGGGCCGTTCGAGGCCCCATCGAACGATGCGCTCCACGTCGCTCCGGGCGTTCCCTCTCCTCGCGTTGCTCGCGTGCGCGTCGTCGCGCGGGCGCCTCGACACGTCGCCGCCTCGCGAGACGGCGGCCCCCGCGTGCGACGGCGGCGACCCCGCGGGCTGCGAGGAAGACGCCTCCGCCCGCGACGTCGAGCAGAGCGCGCCCGCCGACGCGGCTCCCGTGGCGGTCGCCGAGCCCGACGCCTCCACGCCGCTCGTCGTGTCCGCGCCGACGGCCGCCGCGACGGCGCAGGCCGCGTGCGATCGGGGCGACCCCGCGATGTGCAACCAGCTCGCGCTGCGGCTTCAAGAGGGCGCCGGGGTGCCGCGGAGCGACGCGCGCGCCGTGACGCTCTTCGAAAGCGCGTGCACCGCCGGCTACGCGTTCGCGTGCACCAACCTGGGCTCGGCGTACGAGAACGGCCGCGGCGTGCGGCGCGACCTCAACCGCGCGCGAGGCTTCTACCGAAGCGCCTGCGACCACGGCGACCAGGGGGCCTGCCCCTGGGCGTCGCCCGCGCCGCGGTAGCGCGCGGCGGCGCGAACGGGTCGAGCGATGCGTTCGAGGGAGCGCCTCATACCAACTTCACGTCAAGTTTGCCGCTTTCGCTCGCCTGTGCCCGGCGTTCGCGGTGGCTCCATGGGCTCGTCG
>JBDHVF010000100.1:0-15038 GCA_039809605.1 Polyangiales bacterium
GCGGGGGGTGAGGGTATGCAGGCTACTCCCGGGCACCCCCTCCCGCGTCCGCGGGAGGGGGACGGGGGGAGGGCTACAGCCCGAGCCAGGGCGCCGGGTCGAGCGTCTCGCCGCCGTGGCGCACTTCGAAGAACACCATCGGGCCGCGGCCGTCGTCGCCCGCGGTGCCGAGCACGGCGCCCTGCGCGAGCTCCTGGCCCACGCGCACCGCGACCGAGCCGAGGTTGGCGCTCACGGTGTAGTAGTGGTCGCCGTGGTCGACGATCACGATCTGGCCGTACGCGCCGTAGCGGTCGGCGAAGGCCACGCGGCCGGGGTACACCGCGCGCGCGGGCGTTCCGACGGCGCAGCGCACCTCGAGGCCGGGGCCGTCGGCGCCCTCGCGCCACACGCGCCTCGCCTCGGCGCGGCCGGGCACCGGAAAGAGAAGCCTCCCCGCGCTCGCGCCGAAGCCCTCCACCACCATGCCCGCGGCGGGGGCGCCTCCGTACACGGTCACCGCGGGGCCGTCGACGGGCGCGCCGGTGTTGAAGGGCGAGGCGACGCCCGCGGCGTGCGCGGCGCGCTGCGCGAGCTCGAGCTGCTGCTTGTGCGACTGGGCGGCTTCGAGCAGGTGCGCGACGCGTCCGCGGTCGGCGTCGAGCGCCGAGGCGCGGCGGTCGGCGTCGGCGATGCCGCGCAGCGTGCGGTGTAGCAGCCGTCGCACGCGCTCGGAGCGCGCGGCGTGGTCGAGGAGCATCTCGGGCCCCCCCTGCGCGACGAGGGCCGCGCCCTGCGTGAGGTGGTAGAGCCAGCGGGCCTGCTGCCGGGCGCGCGCGCGCAGCTCGTCGCGGCGGGGGCCGAGCGTCGAGGCCTCGCCCTCGATGCGCTGGGCCTCGGAGGTGAGCTGCGCGACCTCGGCGTTCACCGCGGCGAGGTCGCGCGCGTCGAGCGCGGGCGCGGGGGCGGTGCCGAGGTTCTGCGCGTGCGGAGAGGACGAGGCCGCGAGGGCGACGGCGCAGACGGCGGCGGTGAGCGCGCGGCGGGCGTTCATGCGAGACCTCATCACGCCTGGAGCCCGCGGCGCAGCGCGGCGGCCGAGCCCATGGCGCCGAGCGCGCCCCCGCCCGCGAGGAAGCCCGCGAGCACCCACCACGAGAGGAACACCGGGTGCAGCCCGAGGGCCGCCCCGATGGACGCTTCGAAGTGCGAGCGCGTGGTGAAGAAGATCAGCGAGAGGGCCGTGAGCGCCGCCGCCGCGCCCACCGCGCCGAGCATCGCGCCTTCGAGCAGAAAGGGCGTGCGCACGTACGAGCGCGTGGCGCCCACGAGGCGCAGCACCTCGACCTCGCGCACCCGCGCGGCGAGCGACATGCGCACCGTGTTGCTGACCACCGCGAGCACGCAGAGCAGCACCCCGAGGGCCATCACCACGACCACGGCGCGGCCGCCGACGAGCAGGTCGCGCAGGCGGTCGGTGAACCCGCGGTAGGTCTCGACGTCGGCGACGACGGGCAGGCGGCGCACGCGGTCGGCGACGCTCGCGACGCGGGCGCGGGTGACGGCCGAGGGCACGAGGCGCAGCTCGATGGTGGCGGGAAAGAGCTCGACGGGCGCGTTGGCGATCGTGGGGTCGCTGCTCTGTCCGAGGGCGGCGCGGGCCTCGGCCGACGAGACGTAGCGGGCCTCGGCGACCTCGGGCAGCGCGGCCAGGGCGCTGCGCAGCGACTCGGTCTGGTCGCCGGTGGCGCCCTCGGCGAGGAACACCGTCACGCGCACGGGCGCGCCCCAGCGCTGCACCATGGCGCCGGCGTTCTCGAGGGCGAGCAGCGCGCCGGCCATGCAGAACAGGGCCAGGGCCACGGTCATCACCGAGAGCATCTGCGTCCCCATCTGCTGACGGACGCCACGGAGCGCGCGGGCGAACATGTCTACGGTCTCTCCTTCGGTCTTCGGGTCAGTGGACGCTGGACAGGGGGTCTGCGCGCATGACCTCGCCGAGGTCTTGCAGCCCCTCGCGGGCCTCGATGCAGCGGCCGTCGTCGATGACGATGAGCCGGTGGGGCGAGGTCTCGAGCAGCGAGCGGTCGTGCGTGGCGAAGATCACCGTGGTGCCCGCCTCGTGGATCTCTTCGAAGAGCCCCAGGATGTCGAGCGCGAGCACGGGGTCGAGGTTGCCCGTGGGCTCGTCGGCCAGCACGATCGCGGGCTCGTTCACGATGGCCCTCGCCACCGCCACGCGCTGCTGCTCGCCGCCCGAGAGCACCCGCACGGGATCATCGCCGCGCCCGTCGAGCCCCACGCGCTCGAGCGCCAGCGCCACGCGAGAGCGCACCACGCGCGAGGGGAGGCCCATCACCTCGAGGGCCACGGCCACGTTCTGATAGACCGTCCAGTAGGGCACGAGGCGAAAGTCTTGGAACACCACCCCGATGTTGCGCCGCAGGTGGGGGACGCTCTCGTCGGTGAGCCGAGAGATGTCACGGCCGCAGAAGAGCACGCGGCCCTCGTCGACGGTCTCGGCCAGGTAGATGAGCTTCAGGAGCGTGCTCTTGCCCGCGCCCGAGGGCCCCGTGACGAACACGAACTCGCCGCGCTCGATGGTGAGGTCGACGTGACGGAGCACGGGCGCGTCGGCGCGGTAGACCTTCATCACGTTCTCGAGCACGAGGATGGGCTTGTGCGCCGCCGTGCGGTCGAAGTGACCCTCGGGGCGAAAGTGCGGCTTGAACGAGTTCGTGACGCGGGAGCGACCCATAGGGGCCGTGTGTACAGGCCCGTGCACAGAGCGCGCAAAATAGCGGCGACGATCCGCGCGGGAGCGACTACCAGTCCACGGGGTCGGGCGGGTCCGAGCCCCACGCGAGGCGCGGGTCGTAGAGCTGGCGGAGCACGTCCTCGCCCTCGCGTCCTCGGGGAGAGAAGCCCCAGGCGTCTTCTTGCGAGCTGTCCATGGGGTTGGCGTAGTAACGCCACACGTACGCCCCGACGAACCACTCGCGGAACACGAACGCTTCGAGGAGCGCGCGGTACGCGTCGGCCTGCGCCTGCCCGCTCACGCGCACGTCGGTCATGCCGTCGGGCCACTCCCAGGGGCGCAGGGTGGTGTCGACGATGGCCTTGTAGCCGAACTCGGCGAACATCACGGCGCGCCGCTCGCGCAGGGCCCAGCGCTCGAGGTCGTAGGCCCTGCGGCGGGCCGCGGCGCGCAGCTCGTCGAGCGTGGCGCCCTCGCGCTCGGCCAGGGGGTAGAAGGCCTGGATGCCCGCGACGTCGAGGCGGTCCCAGAACATGACCTTGTCGGCCTCGTCCCAGTTGGCCGAGTAGGTGAGCGGGCCGTGGTAGATGCGTCGCACGGCGTCGATCACGTCGAACCACTCGCCGCGCGTCGACGACGACGACTTGAGCTCGACGCCCACCGAGAACATGTCGGCGCCCGCGCGCTCGGCCACGCGCGCCCACTCGCTCACGAAGCGCGTGTAGCTCCTGAACCACCGCGCCCACTCGTCGTGGGTGAACGCCCGCGGGTTGCCGAGGCGGTCCTTCTCGCCGATCTCCCCGCGCCAGCCGGGCATGTCGAGCCACAGGTGCGGGATGAGCAGCACCTTGAGCCCGCGCGCGTGCGCCTGCGCGACGAAGCGCGCCACGTCCTCGCGGTTGCGCGCGAAGGGCGCTTCGAAGTCCATGCGAATGTCGGTGGCCTCGAGCGACCACTGGCGCCCGAAGGGCGTGACGCTCACCCAGTTGCACCCGAGCGCGGCGAGCTCGTCGAGCAGCTCGGCGCTCGCGGGCGAGCCGTAGCCCACGCCGGGGTGCTGCGCGCTCTCGATGGGCCCCACGGTCGCGCCGCGCACCGCGCCGTACGCGCCCTCGCGCCACGCCGTCGCGCCGTAGCCCACGTCGGGCCGCCGCGGCTGCGCGTGAACGCCGGCGGTGAAGAGGAGCGCGACGAGGAGCGCGAAGAGGGCGGTCAGCCCGCGCGGCCGAGGAGCCTGTCGAGCTCGCCCGAGCGCTCGAGCGCGTGCAGGTCGTCGCTGCCGCCGACGGCCTTGCCGTCGATGAAGATCTGCGGAACCGTGCGCCGGCCCGTGGCCGTCACCAGCCACGCGCGGGTCTTCGGGTCGTCGCTCACGTCGATCTCGGTGAAGGGCACACCCTTGCGGGTGAGCAGCCCCTTCGCGCGGGTGCAGTAGGGGCAGTAGTCCGTCACGTAGACCTTCACGTCGGCCATTCGATCGCTCGTCGGGGGTTGAGTTGCAGACACGAGGGCAGCGTAGCATCGCGGCGGCGGGGCTCTAGTTACTGGATCTGATGGATGCGCACCGTGTTGGTGCGTCCCGTGACGGCGATGGGCGAGCCGTAGACGAGCACGATCTTGTCGCCCGGAGACACGAAGCCGCCCGCCTGGAGGTGGCCCTGCACCGCGTCGACCATCTCGTCGGTGTCGCGAATGGGCTGGAGCACGCGCGCGGTCACGCCCCAGTAGAGCCCGATGCGCCGTCGGATGTGCTCGCTCGGAGAGAACGCCACGATGGGCACCGTGGGTCGCTCCTTGGAGATGAGCCGCGCGGTGTCGCCCGACTGGGTGAAGACGGCGATGAGGCGCGCGCCCACGTCCCTCGCGGCGCCCACGGCCGTGCGCGCGATGGCCTCGGGGAAGGGCACCGGAGGCTCGGGCGGCGGCGGCACGCGCGGGGTCCAGTAGGGCGACGACTCGGCGGCCGAGACGATGCGGGCCATCATGCGCACGGCCAGGGCGGGGTGCGCGCCCGAGGCCGACTCGCCCGAGAGCATCGTCGCGTCGGCGCCGTCGAAGATGGCCGTCGCCACGTCGCTCGCCTCGGCGCGCGTGGGGCGCGTCGAGGTGATCATCGAGTGGAGCATCTCGGTCGCGACGATCACCGGCCGCCGGTGCTCGGTCGCGCAGGCCAGCACCTTGCGCTGGAGCACGGGCACCTGCTCGGGGGGGAACTCCACGCCCAGGTCGCCGCGCGCGACCATCACCGCGTCGCTCGCCTCGACGATCGCCTCGAGCTCGTCGATCGCCTGCGGGGTCTCGATCTTCGAGCACACGGGCAGCGCGCGGCCCCACGCCTCGCAGATCTCTCGCACGAGCTTCACGTCGTCGGCGCGCCGCACGAACGACACGGCCACGTAGTCGATGCCCGCCGTGAGGCCGAACATCAGGTCCTGCTTGTCCTTCTCGGTGAGGGCCTCGAAGCGCAGGTTGCCCGACGGCAGGTGCACGCCGACGTTGTTGCGAAGGTGCCCGCCCTCTTGCACCACGACGTTGACCCGCGGGCCCTCGATCGACGTCACCTTGAGCTGGATGCGCGCGTCGTCGAGGTGGATCGTGTCGCCCGCGCGCAGGTCGTGGGCGAGCGTGGCGTAGCGGATGGGCACCTCGGGGCCCGTCGACGCCTCGCCCGCCACGAGCGGAAAGGCCTCGCCGACGGCGATGTCGCGCGCGGGCCCCGAGAGCTTGCCCACGCGGATCTTGGGGCCGCACAGGTCGCCGAGGATCGCCACGGCCTTCTTGTGCCGCGCGCTCGCCTCGCGGATGTACCCGATGGCGCGCGCGTGGTCGTCGTGGGTGCCGTGCGAGAAGTTGAGCCGCGCGACGTCCATGCCCGCGGAGATGAGGTGGTCGATGCCCTCGGGGCTGTTCGACGAGGGCCCGATGGTGCACACGATCTTGGCGCGGCGGTTCATGGGCGACGGGGGACCTATACCCCGCGAGGCCGCCCCCCTGCCACACGGGATTTCGGTGCATCCTTGCCGTTCCTGGCGTCGGCGTAGTCTGCCTATACTCGGGCGCCCTTCTTCGGGGACCGACTACAGATGGAGACGTCCTTCATGGCTCTGCGCGCGCCCGCACCGCGGCCCTTCGCCCTCCTCGCCCTCGCTACCCTGGTGACCCTCTGCGCCGCGTGCGGCGACGACCAGCCGACGACCTTCGCCGACGCGAGCCTCATGGACGCCTCCGACGACCTCGGCGACGCCCGCGCGCGCCCCACCGACCTGGGCTCGCGCGACGCCGCCGGCCGCGTGTGCACCCGCAGCTCGCAGTGCGACGACGGCATCGACTGCACCATGGACTTCTGCGCCGCCGACGGCCGCTGCGTGAGCCTGCCGAACCACATGGCGTGCGACAACAACGTCTACTGCGACGGGCTCGAGACCTGCGACGCGCGCCGCGGGTGCGTGCGCGGCACGCCCGTGGCCTGCAACGACAACTACACCTGCACCATCGACCGCTGCGACGAGCCCACCAAGACCTGCGCCCACACCCCGCGCGACAACGACCGCGACGGCGACCCCGACATCCACTGCCGCGCGCCCGACTGCGACGACGCCGGCGCGCCCGCCGACGGCGGCGCCGCGTGCTGGGTCGGCGGCGACTGCGACGACGGCAACCCCCGCGTCAACTCCCGCCTGCCCGAGCTCTGCGGCGACGGCATCGACAACAACTGCAACGGCATGATCGACGCGGCCGAGCCCGGCGGGTGCCGCGCGCCGCCCCACGACACCTGCGACGACCCGCTCGACGTGTCGCGCGGCGGGCGCTTCGTGCTCCCCACCGCGGGCACCATGGGCAACTACCGCTTCCAGTGCGCGGGCGGCACGCTCATGCGCGACGTGGTCGCGCGCTTCACCCTCGCCGAGCCCCGCGACGTCGGGCTCACCGCGTCGGGCGGCACGTCGGCCGTCTACCTCCAGCTCATGCCCGGCCGCTGCGGCAACGCCATGATGGCCAGCGACGTGCGCGCGTGTCAGCTCGGCTTCCCCACCGTGGTGCGCACGCGCGCGCTGCCCGCGGGCGAGTACTACGTGCTCCTCGGCACGAGCTCGGGCGGCACCACCGCCGCCGACATCGAGCTCCAGGTCGAGATCGGCCCCGCCACGCCCGCGCCCACCAACGACACCTGCGCCACGCCCACGGTGATCCCCCCGACGGGCGGCACCTTCCACGGCGACCTCGTCGACGTGGCCGCGAACGTCAACACCCGCTGCGGCGGCACGCAGCCCGACCTCGTGTACTCCCTCACGCTCACCGAGCGCGCCAACGTGGCCGCGCGCGTGGCCGGCGCCCGCAGCGATTTCTTCACCCTCGCCATGGTCGACCGCTGCGCGGCCTCGCCCACGACCCTGCGCTGCGACTCGGCCGCGCCCGCGCAGTTCACCGCGCGCCAGCTCGAGCCGGGCACGTACTTCTTCGTCGTCGCCGGGCGCAGCTCGACGCCCTTCACCTTCGAAGTGATGGTCACGCCCCCCTCGCCCCCGCCCACGGGCGACGTGTGCGCCGACCCGCTCACCATCACCCCCGGCATGTCGGCCATGGGCACCTTCGACAACATGGAGGCCGACTACCAGCTCTCGTGCTCGGGCACCGGCTCGCGCGACGTGGTCTACCGCTTCACCCTCACCGAGCGCCGCGAGGTGATCGTCGCCGCGACCGGCGGCGCGTCGGACTACTTCTACGTCGCCCTCGACACCGCCTGCGGCGACCGCGCGACCGAGCGCGCGTGCCGCTTCGGCTCGCCGGGGCGCCTCACGGTGCGCGGCCTCGACCCGGGCACCTACTACCTCGTGGTCAAGAGCATCCGCGGCGGCGCGTACACCCTCACCCTCGACGCCGCCGCGCCCGTCACGCCCGTGATGGTCACCGACAACGACACCTGCTCGACGATGACGTCGATCCCTTCGGGCGGCGGGGTCTACACGGGCAACACGTCGATGATGCGCCACGACTACACCCCGCCCTGCTCCACGGGCTCGACCTCGGAGGACGTGGTCTTCCGCTACCGCGTCGACCGCCGGCAGCGCGTGAACTTCTCGACCGAGGGCTCGGCCTTCGACACGCTCCTGTGGCTCACGCAGGGCGCGACCTGCCCCGGCACCAACGTGCCCGGCGCCTGCAACGACGACGCGATCGGCGTCGCGTCGGCCTTCGACGTCACGCTCGACCCCGGCGACTACTACGTCTTCGTCGGCGGCTTCGGCTCGGGCTCGCGCGGCAACTACGTGCTCACCGTCACGCCCTCGACCACGCCGTAGATGCGCCCCGCGGCCTTGCTCCTCGCCGCCCTCGCGGCCCACTGCGCGTCGCGCCCCCCGCCGCCCGCGCAGCCCCTCCCCTCGCCCGACGCGCACACCGTCACCGACGCCGCCGCGCCCGCCCCCTCGCCCGACGCCTCGCCCGACGCCCCGCCCGACGCGCGCGGCGACGAGGCGAGGCTCTACCGCGAGGCCACCGAGGCCGCGGCCCGCGACGACTTCGCCGCCGCGGCGAGGCTCTTCGCGGCGGCCTACGAGGCGGCGCCGTCGCTCGCGATGGCCTTCAACGCGTTTCGCATGTACGAGCGCTCGGCGTCGGTCGACGAGGCGGCGCGCTGGTACGACCGCGTGCGCTCGCACGACCCGCCCGCCGCGATGCGCGCCGACCTCGACCAGCGCCTGGCCGCGCTGCGCGACTTCGCGCGCCGCCGCCGCGACGACATCGCCCGCCCGCCGCCCGGCGACGACGCCCTGGTGCGCGAGGCCGCGGAGTTCTTCTCCCGCGGCGTGTCGCTCTACCGGCGCGGGCGCTACGCGGCGGCGCTCCAGGCGTTCGAAGCGGCGCTGCGCTACGCGCAGGAGTCACGACGCGAGGTGGCCGAGCTCTACTTCAACCTCGCCGTCACGCACGAGCGCCTCGGGCACCGCGCCGAGGCCGCCGCGGCGTTTCGCGAGTACCTGTCGCGCAGGCCCGACACGCCCGACCGCGCCGCCGTCGAGCGGCGCGCGCGGGCGCTGTCACAGTGAGGGGTGTCTCAGAACCACTCGTAGCCGAGGTGCAGGTCGACGAACTGGAAGACCTCTTCCTGAAAGCTCGTGTGGCTGCTCAGGCCGAAGCGCAGGCCGTAGCGCCGCGTCGACTGGCCGGCCGACGTGGCCACGAGCGTGAGGCTCGCGCGCGCCTGCACGCCGAAGAAGACCACCCGGCACCGGCCGCTGCCGGAGCAGACCGAGCTGGTGCTGGCGGCGTAGTCGAGCGACGGGCCGATGCCGACGCTGAAGATGTCGCCGAAGGTCCACTCGCCGAGGATGCCCGTGCCGAGCGCGATGGCGGCGCTCGAGTCCGAGCCGTTGCTCGCGAAGCCGATGGGGAGGTCGCCCTGGTAGTAGATCGCGAGGTTGTCGTTGAGCTGCCAGCCGAGGCGCAGCGAGCCCGTGATCGAGGGCCCCGACTGGTTGCCGCCGGCGAACATCCAGCCGCCGCCCAGATCGAAGCCGTAACGGAAGCGCCCCACGCGCTGGTACACGGGCCGCGGCTGCACGTAGACCGTCTGCGGCTGCTGCTGCACGTACACGGGCTGCGGCTGCTGCTGCACGTACACGGGCTGCGGCTGCTGGTAGACGGGCTGCGGCTGCGCGTAGCCCGCCTGCACGTTGACGCCAGCGGACACGCCGCCGCCGACCTGCACGCCCGCGCCGCCGTAGATCTGGGCCTGCGCTGCGGCCGGGAGCGCGAGGGCCCCCGCCGCGATGATTCCGGCCACATGACGCGTGGTCCGACCGTTCATGATCCTCTTCCTCCCGGGCGTGTGATCGACCGCCCCGATATTGGGTGCGACGGTATCGGGTCCGCCGCGGCGACGCATAGCAGAAACGCCCGCGCGTTCTACGTCGCGGGAGGCGAGATTCTCAATACGTCATCGCGTCGCGGGCGGCGTTGGCGACGTCGCGGTCGGGGTGCTGGCCGAGGCGCGTGAGGACCTGCTGCACCTCGCGGTCCTTGTTGTGGTCGCGCAGGCCCGACACCACGGCGAAGACCACGTCGGTGGGCGGGTTCGACGCGAGCTTCTGCTGGTAGTACGCGACGAGCTGGCGCACGGGCATGAGCCGGGTGAGCCCGCGCAGGGCCTCGCGCCGCACCTCCTCGCTCGGGTCGTTGTCGGCGCACCACTGCGCCAGCGGGAGAAACTGCGGGAAGCGCTCCATGTTGATGAACTGGAACGCCATGGCGCGGCGCACGTCCTCGCTGGGGTCTTGCAGGAGCCGCTGCACGATGGCCCACACGCGCTGCGCGGCGGCCTCGGGCTGCCAGTGGATCGCCTCGGCGACCTCCTTGCGCACGCGCTCGCTGGGGTTCTGCGCGTGCTTCTCGTACACGCTGAGCGCGAGGTCGCCGTGGCCGCTGTGGTGGGCGAGCGCAAGGAACGCGATGCCCGCGGCCTGCACCTCGGGCGACGGGTCGCGGTCGATCATGTTGGCGACGCCGTAGACGACCTGCGGGTCGTCCATGAAGTCGGTGAGGGCGCCGATGGCCGCGGCGCGCACGGCGGCCGACTCGGGGTCCTGCACGAGGCCCACGAGCAGCTCGCGCTTGCCCTGAAAGCGCTTGGCGGCGTCGAAGCGCAGCGACTCGGCGACGCGCTGGCGCACGTGGGGGTCGGCGCTGCGCGCGAGCTGCTGCACCATGCCGATGGCGCCCTCCTCGGCGAACTTGCACGCGGCGCGGATCACCTCGTCGAAGGTCTCCTGGTCGAGCCCCGGGGTGTTCGCCACGGCGTAGAGCGACTGGAGGTGCTGCGGCTGCACGCGGTTGTCGACGAGGTTGGCCCACGCCTGGAGCGCCTGACGCCGCACGCGCACCGTGCCCGTGCGCATGTGGTGGGCGAGCAGGGGCTCGACCTCCATGTACTTCTGCCCGTCGGAGTAGCACTCGAGAAAGAGCTTGTAGAGCGCGTCGCAGAGGGTCTCCTCGTCCTGCGCGTGGAGCCCCGGGAACTGCGCGACCACCTGGTCGTACGGGATCGAGCGGTGCTGGTCCTTGTCCGCGGGCACGACCTTGAAGTCGGCCTCGGCGCTCGGGTCCTTCACGGTGGGGATGTCGGCCACCGCCTGGATCTTGTACGAGGTGTTGTGCGCGCTCGGCAGCGTGTCGTAGGGGATCGTGAGCCGGAACGAGAACGGGTACGTCCCGCCCGGCGCGAGGTCGATGCCCGCCGCGAGCACCTGCTCGCCGATGACCCGAAGGTCGACCTTGGGGAGCCCCCCGTCGTTGCTCGACTCGACCGACACGTAGATGAGGTGCGCCCGCAGCTTGGTGAGCTTGAGCGGCTTCTTGCCGCCGGTGAGCACCACGTTGCCGCCGACCACGCCGCCTGGCGAGCCCGTGGGCCGGTCGAGCGTGAGCGTGATGGCCGTTCCGCCGCCGAACACTGAATCGAGGAGTCCCATGCGCGTCGCCTCCGTGGGGTTGAGCGCGGGGACGGAACGCCAGAACCGCCCGCCCCGTCAAGCGACGTCTTCGCCGCGCCGGGCAGTCGTTGCGCCGCGATCGCGCTACGTCGCGGGGCGCTCGTCGCGCTCGGTCATCTTCACGGCGCCCTCGAACACGACGCCCTTGTCGATGAACACCTCGGCCGCGGTGACGTTGCCGTAGAGCCGCGACGGCGCGTACACCTCGACGGCGTTCGCCGCCCGCACGTCGCCGCGCACGGTGCCCCCGCGCACGATGAGGGTGCCGACCTCGATGGTGGCCGTGACCTCGGCCTCGTCGCCCACGATGAGAATCCCGTCGGAGAAGACCTCGCCCTCGAACGCCCCGTCGATGCGCACCTTGCCCTCGAACGCGAGCTTGCCCTGAAAGCGCGCCCCGCGGCCGAGCAGCGCGTTGAGCTCGCCCGCCGACGCGGCCTGCGCGCGCTCGCTGAGCGGCGTGGACTCCTCGTCGCTCACGCCTTCACCGCCCCGCCCGCGGTCGCGTTCACGCCCAGCAGCGGACGCGCCCTCAGCCTCGCCCACGCCACGAGAGCGAGCACGCGAGGCACCGTCACCAGCGCGTCGCGTAGGCGAACCCCGCTGCGCTCGTCGGCGTAGATGGGGCGCACGGTGACGTCGACCACGCGCAGGCCCGCGTGCGCGAGCGCGCCGAGCAGGTGGTTGGGGTAGCCGTAGCGGCTCCAGAGTCGCGCCACGTCGAGGCGCTCGAGCACGCGGCGCGACACGACCGTGTAGCCGCACTGCGAGTCGCCCACGTGGTCGAGCCCCGTGGCGGCGCGGGTCATCGCCGAGAGCGCCACGTTGCCCGCCCAGCGCGTCAGGGGCATCACGCGCGCGCAGTCGGGGTGCGAGAGGCGGTTGCCCTTGGCGTAGTCCGCGCGTCCCAGAGCCACGGGCGCGGCGAGGGCTTCGAGGTCATCGGGGTCCATCTGCCCGTCGCCGGCCATCACCGCGACGAGGTCGGCGCCGTGCGCGAGCGCGCGGAGGTAGCCCGTCGCGATGGCCGCCCCCACGCCGCGGTTCTCGCCGTGGCGCACCACCTCGAGGCGCGGGTCACGGCACGCGGCGAGGTGCGCGGCGGTGTCGTCGTGGCTGGCGTCGTCGACCGCCACGCATGCGTCGACGAACGCGGGGAGCGTCGCGATCACCCTCGCGACGCGGGCGCCGGTGTTGTACGCGGGCACCACCACCGTGATGCGCTGGCCGTGTAGCATCGGCCGAGACCGCTACCGCGAAGCGCCCCGCGAGCGCAAGCGGGTGCGCGGGGTGACCACCCCCACCACGTACGGCTATCCTCGCGCCATGGCGACCGAGAGTCTTCCGAGCGTTGCCCCCGGCGCCGTCACGATCGAGGAGTGGCAGGCCATCCCCTCGGAGAAGGGCGCGTGGCTGCTCAACGGGCGCCTCGTGTACGAGGCGATGCCCGACCCGCGGCACGGCAGCGCGGCGGGCGCACTGTTCGCGCAGCTCTTCGGACCGTTCCATCGGGTGAAGGGCGCCGACGACCAGCCCGGCGGGTGGTGGCTCTCGATGGAGGTCGACATGCAGCTCGGCGCCGACGGCGTGCGCCCCGACCTCTGCGGATGGCGTCGCGACCGGCACCCTCGCCGCCCGCAGCCCGGGCCGCGCGGCGTCGTGACCGCGGCGCCTGACTGGGCGTGCGAGGTGCTCTCCCCGTCGACGATGCGCTTCGACCTGCAGGAGAAGCGCGCGATCTACCACGCCGCGGGCGTCGCCCACTACTGGCTGCTCGACTACGAGCGGCGCTCGCTCACGGTGCTCCGGCGCTCGCCCGAGGGCTACGTGTATGTGCTCTCGGCCTTTCGCGACGACCTCGTGCGCGCCGAGCCCTTCGACGACATCGACCTTCCGATGCGCCAGGTCTTTCCCGACGACGAGTGACGTCAGGAAGTTGCTGCCCCGCGGCGACTCCCGCTATGCGCCGCGGTGATGAACCCATGGCGCCGAGCGGCCCTCGTCGTAGGGCTCGTCGCCGCGTGCACCGGCGAGCGCCCCGCGCCCGACGACGCGTCCCTTCGGCGCGACGCTGCGATCGAGGCGAGCGCGCCCGACGTGGCCGCGCCCGACGCGCCCACCGTCTCCGAGGGCGCCGTCGAGGCACCGACCCCCGCGCACGATCCCGCTCGCGCGGTGGCGCTTCGTACATGGACGCCCGTTCGCAGGGAGCCCCGCCGTGACGCCGAGCTCGCGGGCTACCTCCGCGCGGGCGCCGTGGTCGACATCGAGTCGGGCCCCTGGGGCGACGACGGCTGCGCGCGCGCACGCGACGCCGAGGGGGGCTGGTTCCGCGTCACGGGCGGCGGCTTTCTCTGCGTCGGAGGAGACAACGCCGCGATGCACCCCTCGCGCGACGTGCGCCCGCTCTCACCGCCCGACCTCGACGCGCCCCTTCCCTTTCGTTACGCGACGGTGGTGGGGCGCACCAACCTCTACCGACGCGTTCCCACCGAGGCCGACCTTCGCCGCTACGAGCCGTGGCGCTTCGGGGCGGTGGCCCCCAACGCCCCTCGCCCTCGCCTCGACGAGCTCGTCGGAGACGCCACGGGCCCGCTCATCCGCCGCGCGCTCTCGGGCATGTACGTGGCGCTCGACCGCGTGGTGCGAGACACCTCCCGCGGCGAGCGCTACTGGCGCACGCAGAGCGGCGGGCTCGTGCTCGACACCCACCTCGGCGAGGTGCGCCACGCGTCGGCCTTCGAGGGCGTGACCGTCGACGACGCGCACCCGCTCCCCCTCGCGTGGATGATCAGCGAGACGGGCTGGAGCTACGCCGTCACGCCCGACGGACGTCTCTCGCGAGAGACCTCCATCGCGCGGCTCTCTCCCGTGGCGCTCGCGAGCGACGACCCCTTCACGGTGGGCCCCCTCGCCTGCCTTCACACCACCGACGGACACGCGGTGCTGGCCGACGCGGTGCGCGTCGCGAGGCTGCGCGAGCCGCCCGAGGGCGTGGGCGAGGGCGAGCGCTGGATCGACGTCGACCTCGACGAGCAGGTGCTCGTGGCCTACGAGGGCGCGCGCCCGGTGTTCGCGACGCTGATCTCGTCGGGCAGGCGCTCGGCGCGCGGCGACGACGCGGGCTTCGAGACGCCCGCGGGCACCTACCGCGTGCAGAGCAAGCACGTGTCGGCGACGATGGACGGCGACACGGCCTCCGACGGCCCGTACAGCATCGAGGACGTGCCGTGGGTGATGTACTTCCAGGGCTCGTACGCGCTGCACGCCGCGTTCTGGCACGGGTACTTCGGCTGGCGCATGTCGCACGGCTGCGTGAACCTGTCGCCCTCCGACGCGCGGCGGATGTTCTTCTGGTCCGAGCCGCGGCTCCCACCGGGGTGGCACGGCGCGTACGCCGACCCGTCGCACCCCGGCACGCGCGTCGAGATCCGCCACTCGCACGGCGGCCGCGACCTCGCCGCGCCGCGGCGTTGACGAACGCACGACGGCTCCCCTTGGGTACTCCCCCTTCGGCCGGCGGCTCCCCCTCCGCCCATGGGCGAGCGCAAGCGCCACCACGCGCAACGTCACGGCCGTCAGTCCCCGTGCCCACGGGCAACGCCACGGCCGTCAGTCCCCGTGCCCACGGGCAACGCCACGGCCAACAGTCCCCAGTGCCCACGGGCAACGCCACGGCCAACAGTCCCCAGTGCCCACGGGCAACGTCACGGCCAACAATCCCCAGTGCCCACGGGGTGTGTTTCCGATCGTGCGCAGGCGTCCTGGTCGTCCGAGCGCGTGGTCGTCGCCGCCCGGGGTACGCCGGAGTC
>JBDHVF010000101.1:0-15007 GCA_039809605.1 Polyangiales bacterium
CGGCATCCCGCTGGTGACCATCGACCCGCCGGGCTCGATGGACCTCGACCAGGCGATGCACCTCGAGCGGATCGAGGGCGGATATCGCGTGCACTACGCCATCGCCGACGTCGCAGCCTTCGTGCGACCCGGCGGACCGCTGGACGTCGAGGCCCGGCACCGCGGTGGGGGTCGCGCGGTTCTCGCGCGTTCCGTCGCCGAGCTCGCCGTTGCCGTTGAGCCCCCACGCGCGCACGGTGCCGTCGGACATGCGCGCGAAGGTGCGGTACGTGCCGAGCGCGAGCTGCGCGACGCCGGGAAGCGCCACGGCCCTCGGGCGCGTGCCCGTCGCGGTCGTGCCGTCGCCGTAGCCGCCGAAGTCGTTCGCGCCCCACATGCGCCAGGTGCCGTCGGCCATGCGGGCCGCGGCGTGGTAGACGCCGATCGCGAGGTCGCGCGCCTCGAACGCGCACCGGTCAGACGTGCAGGTCGCGTCGTCGGGCGCGGGGCGATCGGGCGGCGCGGGCGAGATGTCGGGTGGCGCGCTCGCGTCCCCCGACGACGACGAGGCCGTCTGGTAGCAAGCGGTGGTCGAGAGCGTCAGCGCGACGAGGCGCGCTCGGAGCGTGTTCATGGGCGTAGCGAGAATAGGTCAACGCACGCGGCGTGCCCGTCAAGGGTTCGCGCGGAGCGGCGACGTCGGGATCGTTCGACGAGGCGTGGGAGGTCCGTGCCGCGGGGGAGCGGAGGCTCCGTCGGCGACGGTGACGTCGTCGGTACGCAGGGAAGATCGCGGGCCGCGAGGACCGCGGTCTTCCCCGCGTACCGACGACGTCACGATCGCGCTTCCGCCGAACGCCGACGGCGTCGCGGTCGAGAGGTGCGCCGCGCTGTGCCGCGCGAACGACCGTGGCTTCGCACCGCCGCGCGCGGCGCTCGCGCGTGCGCGGAGGTTGCGTGGCGGTACGGATTCTGCGATGCGTGGCGCCCGAGGCTTCATGACCCCTCTACGATGGATTCTCTCGGGCGGCGCGTGCGTCGCGATGCTCGCGACCGGGTGCGCCGACACCGTGACGGGCGCCGACGCGACGCCTCCGCAAGACGCGAGCGATGTCAGTGATGCGAGCGATGTCAGTGATGCGAGCGATGTCACCGACGCGAGCGATGTCAGTGATGCGAGCGATGTCACCGACGCGCCCGATGTCACCGACGCGCCCGATGTGAGCGACGTCACCGACGCGCCCGAGGGGCTCTTCGCGCCGCTGCCGAGCGACTGCACGGTGGCCTTCGAACCCGCCGCGGCGCTCTGCGCGGCGACGCCCTGCGCGGTCACGGCGAACGTGGCGCTGCGGTGCGCCCGCAACGGCTTCGGCCTCTCGCTCGCAGCGAGCGCCACCGAGCCCCGCGTCGCGTACACCGACAACCAGGGAGGCTTTCACCCGGTGCTCCTCTCGCTCGACCTGCGCGCGAGCGCCGGGCGCGCCGAGGGGATGCCCACGCAGAACTGGCCCGCGAAGGTCTTCTCGACGCGCGACGGAGGCTTCTACGCGGCGGCGTACTCGGCCGACGCGGGCGACCGCGACGCCATGGCCGTGTTCGCGCGCGAGCCCGGCGGGTGGCGGCGCACCATGATCGAGGGCGGTCGCTACGTGGCCGTCTCCTTCGGCAACAACGTGCACCGCGCCGACGGACGCGAGTCGTTCGTGTACACGCGCGGCGAGGGCGTCGGCGACTACGCCGCCGCCACGCGCGGCGCCGACGGCGTGTGGAGCGTCGCGACGCTCTCCAGCGGGATGCCCTTCGGGCGCTTCGCCATCGACACCGTGACGCCCGACGGCAGCGGCGACCTCGCGCTCGCGCGGTGGTTCACGGGCACGCCCGACGCGATGAGCCGCACGCTCGCGCTCGTCACGGGCGCAGGCTCCCCCCGCAACGTCTACGTGCAGCGGCCGGGCACCGGCGAGAACGGCAACCACGTGGCGATGGCCTCGCGCGCGGGGGCGTCTCCCGTGGTGGCCGTCGGGCTCGACGACGGCGTGCACGTGCTCGTGCCCGGCGCGACGGGCTTCACCGACACGCTCGTCGCGGGCACCGCGCGCGGCGAAGACCCGATGTGCCCGGGGCCTACCTCCATGGGAGGGCCGGGCGGGGGAGGGCCTCCGATGATGTGCGGCAGCACGCGCACGTGCACCGCGCGCGGCACCTTCGGCGCCGTGGGCTCGCACGACCTCGCCCACACGGCCGACGGGCGCGTGTGGCTCGTGTACACGCAGCTTCACCTCGACCGCGACCTGGAGATCAGCTACCGCGCGCCGGTCGGCCCGCCGGGGTGCTACCCGATGGTGCGCACGGTGTCCGACCGCAGCCGCAACGAGCTCGTGATCGCCGAGGTGGGCGACGCGCTCACCGAGCGCGCTCGGATCGTGATGGCCGACGGCGCGCTCACCACCGAGCTGCACGCCGAGGCCGCGGGCGCGTCGCTCCAGATCGCGCGCATGGCGCAGCCCGAGAGCGCGTCGGGGTCTCCCGTGATGCGCTTCGTGGCCGTCGACACGGCGACGCTGCGGTAGCTACAACCGCGCGAGCAGGCGCTTCGCGAAGAGGTACGCGTCGCCGGGCCAGCGCGCCGAGACGTACCTGCCGTCTTCGACCACGAAGGCCGCGCGGTCGTCGTCGGCCGTGCCCTTCGACACGAGGTTCAGCGGGCCTCGCTCGAACTGCGACGGCGACGCGAGCGCGGCGCGCACCTCGTCTTCGACGTACGCGGGGTACGTGCGGTAGTAGGTGCCGAGCTTCCACGCGGTGAGCCAGTACGCGGTGCGCTCCATGTACTTCGGCAGACACGTCGTGCGGCGGTCGTAGAGGAGCGGGCGGCCGGTGTCGGGGTCCTTCGCGCGCGCGAGCACGAGCACGCCGTGGCAGATCGCGGCCACGGGCACGTCGCGCCTCCAGACCGCGGCGACCTTCGCGTGCAGCGCCTCGCTCGCGAGGTACTGCCGCATGCCCGGCGCGTGGCCCCCGGGGAGCACCATCGCGTCGTACTCGCCGGGGTCGAGGTCGCGCCACCGCAACGGCTTGCGAAATCGCGCGTCGAGCTCGAGCTCGCGGTAGAAGCCCAGGGCCTCGAGCTCGGCGCCGAGCTGGCCGAAGAGCACGCCCGTGATGAGCCTCGGGTCGGCCTCGGGCTGGCGGCCCTCCTCGGTGGCGAACACCACCGTGTGCCCCGCGCGCGTCAGGAGCCTCCACGGCACCGCCACCTCGGTCAGGTCGAAGTCGTGGTCGGGCAACGGGACGAGGATCGTGCTCATGGGCCGCGGACCCTACCAGAACTCACCCGGTGGGGGCGCGGTGACCATCACGCCCGTGGGAGAGACACGCGAGTGACCATCTGGCATCGCGGTTTCTCCCGCGCTCGCAGCGGTATGCGCCCTGCACTGTGAGCTCACGGAGGTCGTCGCCGATGTCGAACGCGCGGGTGCTGGTGGCGGGGCTGATGGTGGGGGCGGCGCTCTCGGGCTGTTACGGCGCCGACGAGGCGCTGACCGACGAGGGCACGCCCTACTCGGCCTCGCTCGTGTCGGACCTCACGGTGGGCGGCTACTACTGCCCGCAGCGCGGCGAGGTCGCGGGGCGCACGCGCCCGGCCGACGACCTCTACTACATCACCACGTTCGGCGGCCCCGGTGACGGCGGCCACATGGCGTGCTTCGGCAGCGCCGACGGGCGGTGGATGTACATCGCCGACTCGTGGCGCTTCGGGTGCCGCGCGCGGGTGAAGCTCACCAACCCCCGCACGGGCCGCTGGTGCGTCGCGCAGGTGGCCGACGTGGGGCCCAACATCTGCGTCGAGCGCGCGGCGCGCAAGCCCATCATCGACGCCTCGCCGGTCATCACCCGCGAGCTCTACGGCATCGGGAGCGCGGGGTGGTCCGACCGCGTGGTGGTGCGCGCCGAGCCCGTGTCGGCCTCGACGCCCCTCGGGTGCGGCGGCGCCTCGTCGACGCCGCCGACCCCGCCGCCCGGCCAGAACGGCGGCCGCACCTGCTACTCGACCACGTGGGGGCGCGACATGGGCCTCGGCGCGTGCGTGCAGAGCCGCAGCGACCGCGTCTGGTACCAGTGCACCAACCTGGGCTGGGTCACCAGCGGCACCATCGCGACGGGCAACGCGGGCCCCGGCGGAGCGTGCACCACGCACCTGCCGCTCAACTCGTAGCTACCGCTTGCGGGCGACGAGCACGCCCTCGCGGATGGGCACCGCGGCGACGTCGAAGCCCTCGTCGGCGGCGACGGCGCGGTTGAACCCGTCGACCGCGTCGCGGGTGGCATTGCCCTCGGCGTCGATCCACCAGCCCGTGGTGCCGAGCACGTTGTCGGCGAGCACGAGGCCGCCCGGCGCGACGCGGTCGCGCACGGCGCGGAAGTACTCGGGGTACTCGGTCTTCACCGCGTCGAAGAAGGCCACGTCGACCTCGCCGAGCGCGTCGAGCACGCCGGGCAGGCGCTCGAGCGCGGGGCCCACCACGACCTCGACGCGGTCGGCCACGCCCGCGCGCTCGAACCACCCGCGCGCGAAGTCCGCCCGCGCGGGCTCGAGCTCGATGGTCACGAGGCGTCCGCCGGGGGCGAGGGCGCGGGCCATCCAGAGGGCCGAGTAGCCCGCGAGCGTGCCGAGCTCGACGACCGCGCGCGCCCGCGTCGTGCGCACGAGGAGCTGCAGCAGCCGCCCCACGTCGGCCGACACCGCGATGTCGGGCATGCCCGTGGTGCGCGCGGCCTCGCGGAGCTCGGCGAGCAGCGGGTCCTCGCGGCCGAAGACCGCGCGGAGGTAGTCGTTGGTGTACTGCCAGCGTTCGGGGGTCATCATGCGCGAGAGACTACAGCCCGCGCTGCGCGGCGGGTACGACCACGTTGACCTCGCGCGTGTCGAGCAGCGCGCGGTCGCCGAGGGCGTCGAGGTAGAGCTTGAAGACGGTCATCTCGTCGTCGCCCTCGTACACGGCCTCGTTGCGCAGGGTGACCGTGAAGCGCACGCGCGTGCCCGGCACCACCCGCACGAAGGTCATCGCGTCGGTGCGCCCCACGGCCGCGGCGGCGGGGAGCCCGGGCGGAGGCGTCCAACAGGGCGACGAGCCCGCCTGGCACGAGGGGGTGCGAGCTCGCACGAAGCGGGTGGCGTCGACCTCCGCGGGCGTCGAGGCGTCGGCCCGCGGAGAGAGGGTGACGTCGAAGGGCACGTCGCGCGTGAGGGCGCGCAGCGCGGCGGTGAGCGCGTCGACCACGCCCGAGGCCGTGGGGGGCCGCGCGAGGTCGTACACGAGCTCCCGGCCGCCGCGGTCGACGGCGCCGGCGGCGCGCGCCACGGCGTGCAGGTCGAAGCACGGATCGCCGGGCACGCGGCTCATGGGCGGGCCCTCGCAGCGCGCGGTGGGGTGCGTGTTGAGGCTCACGACGCGCGCGCCCGACGCGCCCAGGGCGTCGGCGAGGTCGGCGAAGCCGTGCGGCCTCGGGGCGATGCCCGCGTAGGGCGACCAGGGCGTGAGCCCCGGCGCCATGGGCGCGCCCTCGTGAAAGTCCGCGCCCGTGACGAGCACCACCACGGGGAGCGCGCCGCGCCGGAAGCACGCCGCCCCGCGGGTTCCGTCGGGGCAGCGGTACGGCGCGACCCAGCACGGCGGGCGGCCGGGCGAGTCTGCGCATGCGATCGAGGCGTCGCCCGTGAAGAGCCCCTCGCCCGTGAGGGTCTGGTAGAGGGCCTCGACCTGCGCGTTGGGTCCGTCGCCTCCGTCGCCCGGCGTGAGGGCCTGCGCGGCGGCCTGCACGTCGCCCGCGCGCGACGTGGGTTGCAGGGTGATGCCCCAGCCCGGCCGGCAGCCCGTGGTGCCCGGCGCGCCGGGGCACAGGGGCCAGAAGGGCCGGTCGTTCATGGCCCCGTAGGGAGCGCCCATGGGCGACGAGGCCACGAAGTCTTCGAAGTGCCCGAGGCCCACCTGCGCGTCGGGCGACGCGTCGCGCACGGCGTCGATGGCGCCCGCGCGCGTCGCGGTGACGGCGCCCTGGAGCGCCGCGAGCGCGCCGTCGCCGCGCGCCGACGTGTCGACCAGAAGGAACACGTCGGCCGCGCGGTGCGTGGCGGTGAACTCGAGCTCGCGCAGCGCGGGCGCGCCGTTGTAGGGCAGGGCGATCCACGGCTCGGTGTCGGGCACGCGCACGGCGCGGTCGGTGGCGCAGTGGGCGCGCATGCTCGCGCGGCACCACGCGACCTCGACCGAGTCGAGCTGGCCGTCGTCGTCGGAGTCGGGGTCGCAGCGGTTCGTCTCGGCGAGCACCTCCTCGGCGTCGGAGAGGCCGTCGTTGTCGGAGTCGGTGTCGAGGTAGTCGGGCACGCCGTCGGGGCGGCGCGACGCGAGGTCGAGCGTGCGCGCGTCGAGCTCGAGGGCGCACTCGACGGGGGGCGTGCGGGGGTCGGCGTCGCCGGCTTCGAGCGCGTCGCTGTTGGCCGTGCTGCGCTCGGGCGAGTCTCCGTCGGAGTCCCTGTCGCGGAAGTTCGCCAGCCCGTCGCCGTCGCGGTCGAGCGCGCCCTCGTGCAGGTCGGCGATGGTGTCGTCGTCCGAGTCGATGTCGCGGAAGTCCGCGAGCCCGTCGCCGTCGGTGTCGGCGGCCGCGCGGGCGGTGCCGGGCATGATCTCGAGCGGGTTCTGGATGTGGTCGTCGTCGACGTCGGGGTCGGCGTAGTCGGGCGCGCCGTCGCCGTCGGTGTCGAAGGGGTGGCAGGTCCACGCGGTCACGGCCGACGCGCGCACGCCCACGGCGCCCTGGAGGCAGTCGCGCGCGGGCGTGCTCGCGGGGCGCTGCGCGGGCGAGGGGGCGGCCTCGTCGGCGTCGGGGATCGTGTCGCCGTTCGAGTCGACGTCCTGGAAGTCGGGCGTGCCGTCCATGTCCGAGTCGATCGGGGGCGTGAGGCACCCGCGGGGGCGCCCCGCGGAGGCTTCGAACGCGTCGGGGATGCCGTCGTCGTCGGAGTCGGGGTCGCGCGCGTCGGGCGTGTCGTCGTGGTCGGTGTCGCCCGCGCCTTCGAAGCGGTTCGAGATGCCGTCGCCGTCGGGGTCGTCGGCGGGGCTGCACGGCGCGGCGGGCGCGTCGGGGGCCGCGTCGGCAGGCGGCGCGTCGGCGGGCGTGGGCGAGGATTCGTCGCAGCCGAAGGCCATCGCGCCCGCGAGCACCACGGCGAGGAGGTGCCGGAGGCAAAGCATCGCCGCGAGAATGGCACGGTTGCCCCGCGCGCACCAACCCGTCACGCCGAGCGCTTCGCGCGCATTGCGTGGTTGCATCGTGCGGCGCGTCTGCGGCAGTCTCCCGCGCCGCCATGGACATCGTCTTCGTCAGCCCCGAGGTGGTCCCGTTCAGCAAGGTCGGCGGACTGGCCGACGTGGCGGGCGCGCTGCCCAAGTCGCTGCGCGCGCTCGGCCACAAGGTCACGGTCGTGTCGCTGCTCTACGGCTCGATCGACGCGGCCGCGCACGCGCTCGCGCGGCGCCTCACGCGGCTCAAGGTGCCGATCGCGGGCGAGACCGTGGCGGTCGACATCCACGAGGCGCGGCTGCCGTCGGGCGTGAACGTGGTGCTGCTCGCGGGCCCGCGCGTGAGCGACCGGCCGGGCATCTACGGCGAGGGCGGCGAGGCGTACCCCGACAACCACCTGCGCTTCGGCCTCCTGTGCCGCGGGGCGATCGAGTGGATGCGGGCCCAGCCCCGCGTGCCCGACCTCGTGCACGTGCACGACTGGGCGACGGCGCTGGTGCCCGTGCTCCTCGACCACCTCAAGGGCGAGGACCCGAAGCTCGCGAGCGTCAAGACCGTGCTCACGATCCACAACCTCGCGCACCAGGGGATCTTCCCCCTGTCGTCGCTCGCCGACGTGGGGCTGCCGGCGACGTACGCGTCGGTCGACGAGCTGGAGTTCTACGGCGCCGCGTCGTGGCTGAAGGGCGGCATCGTGCACGCGGGGGCCATCACCACGGTGTCTCCCACGTACGCGCGCGAGGTGCTCACGCCCGAGGGCGGCGCGCGCATGGACGGCGTGCTGCGCGCCCGCGCGAAGGACTTCACCGGCGTGCTCAACGGCGTCGACCCCGCGGTGTGGAACCCGGGCACCGACCCGAGCCTCGCGGCGCGCTACGACGCCGAGGACCCGACGGCCAAGCAGCGCTGCAAGAGCGACCTGCAGCAGCGCGCGGGGCTGCCCGTGCGCCCCGACGTGCCCGTGTTCGGCATGGTGGCGCGCATGGAGCCGCAGAAGGGCGTCGACCTGCTCGTCTCGTGCGCCCCCACGCTGCTCCGCCAGGACGTGCAGGTGGTGGTGCAGGGCGCCGGGGCGCCCGCGCTGATGGAGGCCGTGGCGGCGCTCGCGCGCGAGATGCCCGACAAGGTCGTGTACCGCAGCGAGTTCGACGACGCGCTCGCGCACCGCATCTACGGCGGCAGCGACTTCTTTCTCGTGCCCTCGCGCTTCGAGCCCTGCGGCCTCGCGCAGATGTACGCGATGCGCTACGGCACGGTGCCCGTGGTGCGCGCCACGGGGGGCCTGCGCGACTCGGTCATCGACTGCGACCCCGAGCTCTCGACGGGCACGGGCTTTCTCTTCGAAGAGGCCACGGGCGAGGGGCTCTACTCGGCGATGGCGCGCGCGATCGGCGCCTACCAGCGCAGGGCCGCGTTCTCGAAGCTCGTGCGGCGCGTGATGCGCGGCGACTGGTCGTGGGACCGCTCCGCGCGGCGCTACCAGTCGATCTACGAGTCGCTCCTGCCGCAGCCCGAGGGCGACGCGGCGAGCGTGTAGGCCCTCCCCTCGTCCCCCTCCCGCGTCCGCGGGAGGGGGTGCCTGGAAGTAGCCTGCATACCCTCACCCCAGCCCTCTCCCGCGAGGGCGCGGGAGAGGGAGCGCTGCCGCCCATCGTCTGCATGCCGGCACGGGTTGACTGCATGCCACGAGGTGGTCTGCGCGCCGAGCGCCTGACGACATGGCTCGAGGTCGGATGATTGACGTGACGGGTTCATCGACGCCGGCACATCGACGCCGGCACGTCGTCGGCACATCGACGATGCCACGGTGACGGTTTGTTGACGACGTTGGCTGCATCTCGGCGGCAGCGCTCCCTCTCCCGCGCCTTCGCGGGAGAGGGCTGGGGTGAGGGTATGCAGGCTACTTCCAGGCACCCCCTCCCGCGTTCGCGGGAGGGGGACGGGGGGAGGGTCACTGCGGCGCGGGGATGTCCGCGCCCATGGCGGGCACCACGATGAACACGGGCCGCGTGTCGACGACCGTGCCGCCGCGGCCGAGCACCTCGATGGTCGCGCGGAAGAGCCGCGCCGTCATCGCCCCGGGCTGAAAGTCGTTGTAGAAGTCGACGCCGAAGACCACGCGCGTCGAGGGCGACACGTTGTAGAACGTGGTCTCGTCGCGGCGGTCGTAGCCGTCGGGCATGTCGGGCATGCCGCGCAGCGGCGTCACGCGCTTGATGAAGTCGGCCGTGGTGTGCCCCGTCACGAGGCCCATGGCGGCGGTGTCGGGCACGACGCGGGTGGTGATGTCCTGGCGCGACGAGCCCGCGACGCGGGTGACGGCGTCGACGATGCCCGCCGCTGCGCCCGCGATGCCCGCCGCGCCGGGGCCGAACACGATGGGGCGGCCCGTGCCGTCGACGGTGCGCGTGCGCATCGCGACGATGCTGGCGTTGTTGTACGTGTCGCCGCCGACGCCGCGGCCCACGTCGACGCCGATGAAGAAGCCGCCGCGGTTGTTGAGCGCCGTCACGAGCTCGTCGCAGTTGTGCCCGGGGTTGCCCGGCGTGCGCGGCGAGCCCGAGGCGCAGCCGTCGTACCAGCTCGCGTCGGAGGCCAGCACGATGATGGGCACGCGCCCCTCGAGGAAGCACCCCCAGCCGTACTTCACCGCGTCGGGGCGCGAGCCGCAGTCGCGCATGGGGTTGTTGCGCGGCACCCAGCCGTTGCCGCGCGGGTCGCGCGCGTTGCGCACCGAGTAGAGCGCCGCGCCGTCGCTCTCGTGGCCGCGGTTGCCGTCGCCCGAGATCACCTCGAACGCGGCCTCGGTCTGGCACTCGGGGTAGTCGCCGCCGAAGAAGTTCTCGCCCGTGTCGGCCGAGACGGTGCGCATCGCGTTGAAGGCGCTCTGCGACGCGGCGATGTCGGGGGTGATCGCCTGGCGCACCCAGAGGGTGTAGTCGCCGGGCGTGCCGGGCGCGCCCTGCGGGGGAACGGGCATCGAGTCGAAGCTCCCCACGCCCATGCGGATGTCGGGGATCTGCCGCTGGATGCCCGGCACGATCACCGACGAGAGGTTCGTGCGGAGGTTGTTGATGACGGGCTCCATGCTGGCCGAGTTGTCGACGAGAAAGAACACGTCGGCCTGGCGGATGCGCGTCGCGAAGTCGAACTCGCGGTTCTCGTGCGGGCCCATCATGGGCGCGGGGTAGTGCGGCAGCACCACGTAGAGCGAGTTCATAGGCGGCACGCTCGACGCCATGCGGGGGTCGCTCATGGCGGCCGTCTCGATGAGGTCGGTGACGTGGTCGTTGTCGGTGTCGGCGCTGCACGGGTTGGTCTGCGCCATGAACTCCTCGCGGTCGGTCAGGCCGTCGTTGTCGGAGTCCGTGTCGATGTAGTTCGGCAGGCTGTCGCCCGCGCCGGCCGTGATCGCGTCGCAGTTGTCGCCCGTGCCGCCGCAGATGAGCCGCGTGGCGGCGCTGTAGCCCGGGTACGTGCGGTTGGCCTCGTTCACGTCGAGAAAGCCGTCGTTGTCCGAGTCGGTGTCCATGTAGTCGGGCGTGCCGTCGCCGTCGGTGTCGCGCATCGGCGCGCCCTCGATGTCGTCGGAGAGCCCGTCGCGGTCGGTGTCGCGGCACGGCCCCACGGGCATGTCCGTCGACGCGGGCGCGTCGGTGTTGGGCCGCCCGTCGGGGCGGATGCTGCCGTCGCCCGCGCCGCCGTCGATCTCGCCGCGCGGGTCGTCGATCACCGGAGCGCCCTGCGGGGCGCAGGCGCCCACGAGCGAGAGCGCGAACCACGGAAGCAGACTGCGGGGGGTCTTCACGGCGCGGCTCCCTGGGGGCAAGCGAAGTCTTCGAGCACGGCGCGATTACACTCCGCGAGCGCGCTCATCGACAAGTGGGGGCGACGTGACCACCCGCGGGTACGATCATTCCTCGCGGTCGAAGGGGGCGTCGTCGTCGGGGTCGTGGGGCGGGGCGATGTGCAGGGTGTCGACGTGCACGCGCGCGGGGTCGTGGCGCGGCGGCGCGGCCTGCGGGGTGACGACCTGCACGCGCTCGGCGCGGGCGTCCTGCTCGAAGTGCAGCGCCTCGTTGATGGTGAAGCGCACGCGGCACGCGCGCACGCCGCGCGGCCAGTGGAGGGTGGCGGTGTAGACCCCGCGCTGGTCGGTCTCGCGCACCGCGTCGACGGTCACGCCGTCGGAGGCCGTGGCCTCGATGCGCGCGAGCGAGACGGGCACGTCTTCGGCGTCGCGCAGGCGCAGCGAGAGCGAGCCCACGGCGGGGCCCTCGGCGGTGTCGCTCGCGGGCGGCGCGATCTGCACCTCGCGGCGCAGCGGCCCCGAGAGGCCCGCGGGGATGAGCCGCTCGCGCGCGTTGCGCCCCGCGGGGTCGGTCGCGCAGCGCAGCGTGTGGGGGCGGCCCGGCGCGAGGGGCAGCGGGGCCTCCCACGACGCGAGCGGGGCGCCGTCGAGGCCGCAGTAGAAGCCCTGGGGGATGCGCACCATCGCGCGGCGCTCGTCGGGCCCCTCGGTGGCCGGGAGCACCGTGGGCGCGGCGATCTGCACGCGGGCCACGGGCGACGCGGTGCTCTCAAAGCGGTTCACGTCCACGGCGACGACGCGCACGTGGTAGGTGCCGGGCGCGAGGGCGCGGCCGGTCCAGCGGGGGGTGTTCAACGGCACGCTCACGCGCTCGACGAGGTCGCGGAACGACTCGTCGCGCGCGACCTCGACCTTCCACTCGTTCGCGGGCGCGGCGGCGCGGGCGTGCGGGTTCGGCCCCCACGCGCCCGACACGTCGATGGGCTCGCCGAACGACAAGACCCTCGTCGGCGGCGTCGCGCGCCACACGGGCGCCCGCGGGAGCTGCTGGAGCACGCCGGGCCGGTGCCCGACCTCCTCCTGCACCCCGTAGCCCTGCGTGAGCAGGTACTCGCGCGAGCCCATGCGCACCCGCATGCGCCCACGCCACACGGCCATGCGCGTGATGTGCCCCCCGAGGTCGGCGGCCACCATCGCGTCGGCGCGGCCCGCCCACACGGTCACCGCCTGCGTGGCGACGGGCACGGGCGTCGCGCGAGCGCCCGACGGCGCCGCGTGGATGCGCACTGCCCCGCGCGCCAGCGTGGTGACGCTCGACGGCGCCGCGCCCGCGGGGGAGGGCGACGCGAACATCACCAGCAGGCTGCCCGGGTCGAGCTCGACGAGCGAGCCGTTGGGCAGCGCCACCGCCGCCGACGCGCCCGCCCCGGTGCGAATGCGCTCGCCGCGAGAGAGCACCTCGCCCGCGCGGGCCGCGTGCGCGTCGGCGCCCACCACCTCGACGGCCCCGCGCACCCACGCGACGCGGGCCTGCTCGGGGCCGAGGTCGCCAGCGGTCTGCGCGAGCGTGGTCGACGGCGCGAAGAAGAGGGCGAGGGGAGCGGCGAGCAGGGCGAGGCGGGGCGTCGTCACCAAGGGCTTCACGGCGGCTGCTCCGATCGGGTGCGAGAAAAGATAGCAACGTTCAGTCCACGCGCGCGGGCGCGGAACGATACGAGCCCCGCATGCGTGCATGCGGGGTGAAACCGGCCGTGGCCTATGAAGCGCGATGCACGGGCCTCGCAGTTCTTGCGGACCACGACGGGGCCCTTGACGGCGCTTCGTGGCGCTTTCGCATCGACGCGCGATCGACGACACTCCGCGGCGATGGCTTCTTCGAGAGTGCTTTCGCTCGTGGTCGTCGCCGCGCTCGCCGCGTCGTGCGGCGGCGAGGATCCCGCGATGACACCCGACGGCGGATCGCGCGACGTGATCGCACCCCCGGAGGACGCATCCGAAGACGTTTCGGACGGCAACTCCGCCGCGGAGGACGCGCCCGGAGACGTCTCGGACGGCGACTCCGACGCAGCGGACGCGCCCGAAGACGTCTCGGACGCGGGCTCCGACGCCGCGGACGCGTCCGACGCGCGCTCGGACGCGAGCTCCGACCGCCCCGACGTGCCCGATGTGCCCGACGCGGGCCCCGCGGCCGTGGAGGTGTCGCACGCGAGGGAGTTCCGCGGCGCGTGGGTGGCCACGGTTTCGAACATCAACTTCCCGAGCCGCGCGGGGCTGTCGGCGAGCGCCGCGCAGGCCGAGCTCTCCTCGACGCTCGACACGATGGCGCGCGACCACCTCAACGCGGTGGTCTTTCAGGTGCGGCCCGAGGGCGACGCGGTCTACCGCTCGACGCTCGAGCCCTGGAGCCGCTTCCTCACCGGTCGTCAGGGCGGCGACCCCGGCTTCGACCCGCTGGCCTTTCTCGTGACCGAGGCGCACCGGCGGGGCATCGAGGTGCACGCGTGGTTCAACCCCTACCGCGCGAAGTCGAGCGCGTCGTCGACGGCCGTGTCGCCGCACATCTCCGTCACCAACCCCGAGGCCGTCGTGCCCTACAACGGCACGCTCTGGATGGACCCCTCGCGCCCCGTCGTGCAGGACCGCCTCGCGATGGTGATCCGCGACGTCGTCACCCGCTACGACGTCGACGGCGTTCACTTCGACGACTACTTCTACCCGTACCCCGCGAGCGGGATGCCCTTCCCCGACGGCGCGCAGTACGACCGCTACCGCATGGGCGGGGGCACGCTCTCGCTCGCCGACTGGCGGCGCGACAACGTCAACCGCATGGTGCAGCGCGTGTCGCAGACGGTGGCCTCGGCGCGCGCCGACGTGCGCTTCGGCATCAGCCCCTTCGGCATCTACCGCCCCGGCATGCCCGCGGGCATCACGGGCCTCGACGCGTACAACGCCATCTACTGCGACCCGGTGCGCTGGATGCGCGAGGGCTGGGTCGACTACCTCGCCCCGCAGCTCTACTGGCCCACCACGCAGACCGCGCAGGCGTACGGCGCCCTCATCGCGTGGTGGGCGGGCATCACCTCGGGCGGCCGCTCGATCTTCGCGGGCAACAACCTCGGCCAGCTCGGCTCGTCGAGCGCGTGGACGGTCGACGAGTTCCGCAGGCAGCTCCAGCTCACGCGCGACCAGAGGGCCCGCGGCGCGCGCGGCAACATCTGGTTCACGGTGCAGCCCTTTCGCAGCAACCGCATGGGCATCGCCGACGTGTTCCGCAGCGAGTTCTACCAGCAGGCGGTGCTCACGCCTCCCATGGCGGGCACGCGCCCGCGCCCCGCGACGCCCGCGGTCACGGTGATGTCCCGCACGCTGCGGCCCGCGCACCCCGACGCCCGCTCGCTGCGCGCGTGGGTCGTCTACCGCGACAACAGCGGCCGCTGGGAGCTCGACCAGGTCGTCCCCGCGGGCGACGCGACGGTGACGGTGAGCGCCGCGGGGCGCTACGCCGTGAGCGCCGCCAACCGCTACGGCGACGAGAGCCTCGGGGCCGTGGTGAGCGTGCGGTAGCCCTCCCCCCGTCCCCCTCCCGCGTCCGCGGGAGGGGGTGCCTGGGAGTAGCCTGCATACCCTCACCCCAGCCCTCTCCCGCGAGGGCGCGGGAGAGGGAGCGCTGCCGTCGAGATGCGCTCAACGTCGTCGACGTGCCGGCGGCGTGACGACGTCGACGTGCCGACGTCGACGAACCAGTCACGTCAATCCTCCGACCTCGTGGCATGGGGTCAGGCACTCGGCGCGCAGAGCACCTCGTGGCATGCAGCCGTCTCTCTCCGTAAGCAGACGACTCGCGGCAGCGCTCCCTCTCCCGCGCCCTCGCCTTGCCTTTAGCCAAATCCATCGCCCTCTGTAGGCGAGGGTGAA
>JBDHVF010000102.1:0-14972 GCA_039809605.1 Polyangiales bacterium
AGCCCCGCGAAGCGGGGCGGCCCCACGATATTGCCCGGAGTGAGGCGGTGAAACCGAGCCCATGGAGCCACGCCGAACTCCGGCACGAGCACCGCGTACCAGACGCGCCGGCCCCACGCCCCAGACGCGTCGCCCTTGCGCTCGCGCTGGCCCTCGCGCTCGCGCCCGCGACGGCCTTCGCGCAGCAGCAGCCCTCGCTCGCGCAGGAGTTCGACCGCTGCAACGAGCTCATCGACCGCGTGCGCGCGGCCGAGGCCGTCGAGTGCTGGCGCGCCCTCCGCGCGCGTAGCGACGCGCCCGCGGTGCAGTACAACCTCGCCGTGGCACTGCGCGCGCTCGGCCGCAACCGCGCGGCCATCGAGGCGTTCCGAGAGTTCCTCGCGCGCGCGCAGGGCGACCGCGAGCTGGCCGGGTACGCGCGCCGCGCGACGGACGCGGTCCGTGACCTCTCGCGGTCGATGGGGCGCCTCGCGCTCACCACCACGCCCCACGACGCGCGCGTGACGATCGACGGAGACGAGGTCTCGCGCGCCTCCGAGGTCGTCGAGGTCGACCCCGGCGAGCACGTCGTCGTGGCGCAGGCGCCCGAGCACGCCGCCGTCACCCGCGCCGTGCGCGTCACCAGCGGGCTCACCGAGTCGCTTCACCTCGAGCTGCCGCCGCTCTCGCAGACGGGGCGCCTGCGCGTCGAGGCGCGTCCCGACCACGCCGCCATCACGCTCGACGGAGCCCTCGCGGGCCACGGCCGCGTCGACGAGGCCGTGCACACGGGCTCGCACCGCGTCGAGGTCACCGCCCTCGGCTACGGCCCCTTCGAACGCACCGTGGACGTGCCGCGCAACACCACCGTCACCGTGCGCGCGGTGCTCCCCGACGAGCGCCCCGTCACGTCGCGCACGTGGTTCCGCGTGACCGTAGGCGTCAGCGTGGCCGCCGTCGTGGCCGCGCTCGTGGTGGGCGGCGTGTACCTCTTCTCGACGACCGAGGAGCCCTTCCGCGGCGCGCTCTACGACATCCCGCCGCGGTGACGATGCGCGTCGCGCATTTGCGCGCGGGCCGAGAGCACCCACGCCGCCCGCGTGCGCTACGATCACCCTCATGGAGCCCTTGCGTATCTCGCTCGAGCAGGAAGACGACGGTCGCTGGATCGGCGCCATCGAGGCGCTGCCGGGCGTGCTGGCGTACGGCGCCACGCGTGAGGAGGCCGCGGCGCGCGCCGCGGCGCTCGCGCTGCGCGTGATCGCCGACCGGCTCGAACACGGCGAGCTCACGGCGCCGCTGAGGGTGACCGTCGAGGCAGCCTGATGGGGAAGTCCGACTGGCCGTCCACTCACCCACGACGGCGACGAGGTCGGGCCGCGCATGCTCGCGCGCATCGCGAAGAGCACGGGGCTCACGCCCGACGACCTCTGACGCGCCGCATGACCACCGCGACGTAGCCGCCGCACATTCACGGCAGAACGCAGACGCCCGCCCCGGCATCTTCGTCTGCGGCCGTACAGACCGTGCGATACCCAACGCAGTCCGAGTCCGAGCGGCAGCGGTGCTCGCAGCGCCTTCGCGCCGGGTCGCCGGGGTCGGCGAGGCACACCGCGATGCCGAAATCGTGCTCCGGGCAATCGCTGTTCGTCGTGCAGCCCACCTGCGTGCAGAGCCCCCCTGGCGAGCCGCCGCGACTCACCGTTGGCACGCAGGAGAGGCCCGATCGGCAGGTTGCGTCCCCGAGCACGCAGGGGCGATACACGCGCCCCCTCGGGACGCAGACGGTCCGCGGCCCACTGCTCGCCGCCGCGCTCACGCAGCGCTCGCTCCCTCCGCATGCGCCCCCTGCTGGGCACGCGCGGTGGCACAGCCGGTCCGAACCATCCCCGGCGCAGACCCCCGGTGCACCGAGCACACGACCGCAGTCCGCGTCGGTGCGACACGAGACCGTGCAGAGCTCCTCCCCGGCGGCTTCGGCGACGTTCGAGCGCAGGCAATGCCCCCTCGGGCAGCCGCCGCTCCACGACAGGCACGGGCCGTACACCACGGGCTCCGAGGGGCGCCCCGCGTCACCGCACGTCGGCCCCTCGACGACGTAGAAGCCACCGCACGATGAATTCCACCCGCAGCCGCCTGCGAGCGCGAGCGTGACGGTCGCCGTCGCAACGAGTCGCATGCTCATGCTCCCGCGGCGCGAAGCCTACCAGCGGCGCCATGACTCAGGGGGGTATTCGAGCGGAGGTCAGGCGCGTCTGGTACGCCCGGGGAGAGCGGCCGCGACGTCACCAGTACGCGCGGAAGACCCTGCCGCGCGAGCGGCGGGGCGCGACCGAGACGTCGTCGGTACGCGCTCTGGATGCGACGGCAGCGTCGTCGGTACGCGCTCTGGAGGCGCCCGTATCTCGCCCCGCCGCTCGCGCGGCAGGGTCTTCCGCGCGTACTGGCGACGTCGAATGCGATTCCTTCTCTCGCTCGTACCAGGTGCGTCGGGCCACCGCTCTCGAGCGGAGGTCAGGCGCGTCTGGTACGACGCGCCAGCAACCGCCTGACGCGCGAGGGCAAGATGTTCCTGCGGGGCCTTTGCGAACGTCACGGCGACGCGACGCTCGCTGTCGTCGACAACTCGCGCAACACGCCCTGCGTACCAGACGCGTCGGGTCCCGCTCTACGCCGGCTGCTTCTTCGCCTCGGCCTCCCTGGCGGCCTTCGCGCGGCGGCTCTCGGCGCGACGGCGGCGCAGATACGTGCTCGTCACCTCGCGGATCACCTTGGGGTGCTCGCGGAACACGAGCTGCGCGGCGCTGCGCACGAGCCCGATGCGACGCATCGTCGCCGCGATGTAGCGGTTGCGCCGCTCCAGGGCGGTCTTGCGGCGGGGGTTCTCGCCGGCCTGCCTGGGCAGGGCGCGCAGCGCGCCGGCGACCTCGAGGCCCTCGTCGATCAGCGCGGCGTCGAACCCGCCGACGCCGTCGATCTCGTCGCGGTAGGCGTCGGCGAGCGCGGCGTAGTCGTGGAGCTTCTGCGCCACCACGTCGCGCGCGGCGCCGTCGTTCACGTGCTGCTCACGCACCTGGGCGAGCTGGGCGTCGCGATCGTCGACCACCCCGTCGGAGCTGAAGTGCCAGTCGAGCACCGCCTCGATCTCCGACACGAGGAACTGCGCCCGCTCGTCGAGCGCGTTGTCGGTCGCGGCGCCCGTCGCGAGGGTCGCCTCGTTCTGCGCCTCCTGCGCGAGCCCGACGAGGTGGGCGATCTCGCGCGCGACGTCGCGCGTCAGCCTCGGGGGTCGCTTGCCCTCGCGCTCCGCGCGCGAGAGCGACAACTCGAGGCCGGGCACCACGATGGCGCCGCTCGTGGCGTCGCGCTTCGCGGACCAGCGGTTCCACACGAAGCGGGCCGCGTCGAGCGACTCGCCCGTGAAGACCCCGAAGGGCACCGTGAGCCCGAGCGCCTCGGGCGCCACCGCGGCCGCCTCGGCCTCGTACCTCGCTCGCTCCGCCGTCGTCGGCGCGGGGACCACCAGCTCGGTCTCGCCCTCCTGCCCGCCCGTCGAGACCACCGTCGCGCGAACCGCCCTCTTCCCCGGCTTCGCGGCCTTCGCCGCGCCCTTCGCGGCCTTCGCCGCAGCTCCCCGCTTCGTGGTCTTCTTCGCCTTCGCCATGTGCGTTCTCCCCCGGCGCCGCCGCACGCGCTCCACCACGGAGATCGCTCGCGGACACACGGTCCCGCGAGTCTCACACAGCACTCACGAAGCCATGTCCTGAATTCGCGAGTCCGATGTCCAGAACGCCCGGAGTTGTGTCCCGAAAGCTGTGAACACTGTCCAGAAACGTCAATTCAGCGTCCTGAATTGGTCTTTCCTGGTCATCGCCGCTTCATCGCCCCCGCGACAACCACCGTTCTTGACGTTTCGCGGCGAATTGGAGTCATCTCGCACGGCAACACTTGCGGAGGGGCATTGCATGACACGCACGTTCCCGTGGTTCGCGCTCGCCGTGGTTCTGGGGTGCTCGAGCACGAGCGTGGGGCCGTCGCCGACGCGCGACGCGAGCGTTGGCGATGAGCCGAGCACAGATGGCCCCGTCGATCCGATGGACGTCTCGTCGCGGTGCATGTCAGACCGCGAGTGCAGCGCGGGGGGGCGTGTGTGCGACACGGCGCACGGCGTCTGCGTCGAGTGCAACACCGCGCGCGACTGCACCGACGGCCGCGTGTGCCTTGGGAACCGCTGCGCGTCCCCGACCCCGTGCGCCTCGTCGCGCATGTGCCCCGGCCAGGTGTGCAGCATGCGCCTCGGGTACTGCGTCGACTGCGAGAACGACGTCGATTGCACCGACGGTCAGGTCTGCCGCGGCAACGTCTGCGTCGAGCCGCCGCGCCCGTGCCGCTCGTCGCGCGAGTGCTCCGACATCGGCATGGTCTGCGCCACCGTGAGCGGCCACTGCGTCGAGTGCGTGGCCGACACCGACTGCCCGATGGACCGCTACTGCGGCCCCGAATCGACCTGCCTCGCCCGCGTGTGCGTGCCCAACTCCACGAGCTGCGCGAGCCCCGCGCGCGTGCGCCGCTGCAACGCCGTGGGCAGCGCGCAGACCGAGACCGACTGCCCGTCAGGCCAGACCTGCCGCGAGGGACGCTGTCAGGCGCCCGTCTGCACACCCATGCAAGCGAGCTGCGACCCGACGACGCTCCAGCGACGTCGCTGCGACGACGATGGCGGCGGGTACACGCCGATGCCCTGCGCCGACGGCGAGGCGTGCCGCGACGGAGCCTGCATGCCTCGCGCCTGCGCGCCGGGTTCGGCGATGTGCTCCTCGATGACCGAGCGGCGCGTGTGCGCCCCCGACGGCCTGACGACCATGATCGTGCCCTGCGGCTCCAACGAGGGGTGCCGCGACGGCGTCTGCGTCGCACGCTCGTGCGTACCGGGCTCGGCGACCTGCGCCTCGGCGACGGCGCGCAACGTCTGCAACGCAGACGGCTTCGGCACCACGGCCGCGCCCTGCGGGGCGACGCAGCGCTGCTCGGCCGGCAACTGCGTCGACCTCGCCTGCGCGCCCGGCAGCTCGATGTGCGTCGACGCTCGCACCGTGCGGGCGTGCAGCGCCGACGGCACCAGCATCATGAACCTCCCGTGCCCCGCGTCGTCGACCTGCACGGGCACGATGTGCTCGGGCTGGGTCTGCACGCCCGGCATGGTCACGTGCCCCGCGGGCGCGACCTCGCGTACGGTCTGCAACAGCGACGGCCTCGCGACCCGCAGCGAGCCCTGCGTGGCGCCGGTCAACGCGACCTCGCCCCGCTGCGGCGCGGGCAACACCTGCACCTTCACCTGCAACGCGGGCTTCGCCGACTGCGACCTCACCGCGGCCGACGGGTGCGAGGTCAACACGCTCACCGACACCGCCAACTGCGGGCGCTGCGGCGGCGCGTGCTCGCCGAGGCCCAACAGCACCAGCGGGTGCACGAGCGGCGTGTGCGAGTACCGCTGCAACGCGGGCTTCGCCGACTGCGACGGCAACCCCGCCAACGGCTGCGAGGCCAGCCTCGCGTCGAGCACGAGCTGCGGCCGCTGCGGCGTGGCCTGCCCCGCGGGGATGTCGTGCGTGGGCGGAGCGTGCTCGGCGGAGCCGACGTTCCGCATCGAGTCGATGTCGACCGACCGGACGATGTGCCGCGTGATCGACCAGGCACTGACCGCAGGCGACGACCGCGGCGGCATCGCGGTCTCGGAGAGCCGGGTGTTCTACACGGGCGACATCGCGACGGTCCATGCGTCGCTCACCGACCTCTCCGGGCTCATGTCCTCGCGCGTCATCCACGATGGGATGCTGAGCGACCTCGCGTCGGGCACGGTCTATGTGCTGCTGAACGCGGCGGGCATCGAAGTCTTCTTCACCACCGCGTCCTTCCCCTTCACGGCGACGCAGCTCGGAGTGCTCGACGGCGCGACCGGCACGCTCACGGCGACGCGCATCCCGCTGTCGGCGCCGATCACCGTCGGACTTAATGGGGGCGGGGTCTTCTCGGGCCGAGGCCGGGCGTACATCTATACCGGTTCGACGGGAGGAACGTGGTACCAGATCCGCCTGCCTTCGGGCTCGGTCACCACGCTCCGCACGGCTGTCGTGCCGCCTCCGCACACGGCGTGTGAGAACTGGGCCTTCTGGGGCGTGGCCGAGTTCTTCGACGGCGAGCCCCATGCCGTCTACGTCGAAAGCCCCACCCGCATCTCCCGCTACCGCATTCGCGATGGAATGGTCACCCCGCTGGCGACACCGCCCGCCCCCTTTAGCTTCTCGGACATGTGCTCGTTCACCGCGTCGCCCGCGAACGGCCGCTGGTACTTCCACCACGAGGGCAGCGCCTTCGCTGGCGGCAGCTCCGAAACGCTGGGCTACTGCCCCGCGACGTTCTCGACTCCCTGAAGGCCGTCTCGCGGCGAGGGGCGAGACCAACACGTCTGGTCCGTCGCAGGAGAGCGATCGCCCACGCAGACCCGCTACGCGCGCTTCAAGAGCTTTCGCGACACCCAGCCCGCGATGCTCTTGTGCCCGTGCTCGCTCGCCGTCACCTGCACGAGGTAGTTGCGCACGCGCTCGGCGACGTTCTTCTTCTTCGCGGGGTAGAGCTCCTGCATGTACGAGCGCTTCGTCTTGAAGCGCAGGCGGTCGCTGTAGATCAGCGTGTCGCTCGACAGGCCCGAGCCCTGCCCGATGCGGATGTTGATCACCATCCCGCTGCGCAGGAGGTAGTCGGTCTCGCGGTTCTTCACCGAGTCCATCTCTCGCGCGCGGATGCGTCGGTCTCGGTGGCGCGCCGCCTCGGTCACCGCGTCGAGCGACGGGAGCGTCTTGAGCCGCACGCGCTTCGACGACTTCGTGCCCGTGCGGCGGTCGAGCACCACGGGGTTCTGCTTCTTCCAACCGGGCTCGAGGTGCGCGCGGCACACCCAGCCCGACGCGCCGTGGTGCGTGCCCGGCGGCAGCGTCGCGGGCACGTCGCCCACGCGAATCGACGACAGGTCCGCGCCGCCGATCGCGCGCACGCCCGTCCCCGCGGGCTCGATGAGCCACACGATCTGCACGTTCCACAGGTACTCGCAGCGCTTGCCGTGCAGCTTCTTGCCGCGCGCCATGTTGTTCACCCGAACGTCGCGCGTGTAGAGCGTGACGGGACGTCCGCCCTCGCGCGTCACCTGCCTGCGCGCGCGCTGCGGGGAGATCACCACCCCCATCACCTGCCCGTCGCCGTCGAACATGTACGTCATGCTCTTGAGCGTCGCACGCACGTGGTGGGGCCTGCGCCTCGCCCTCCCGCTCCCTCCGCCCGATCGCTGCGCCATCAGAGGTTCACCGCGCGAACGCCCGTGAGGTCGAGGTCGCCCTCGCGTACGAAGCCCCATCGGTCGGCACGCTCCGCGCGCGCCATGCACCACCCGTCGCGCGTGCGGTAGCGCACCCGGAGCCGCTCGCGCGCGTCGAGCTCGACCCACGCCTCGCCCCCTCGCCGATGGAACATCTCCCTCGCGGCCTCGGGCCTGAAGGGCACCGCCACGCCGTCGGTGTCTTCGACGCCGAAGAGCTGCGCGATGCCCGGCACCTGCAACCGCAGGTTCTCGTGCGGGTCGTACGCGCGCAGGTGGCGCAGCGGCGCCGCGCGGACCTGCTTCACCGTGGGCCTCCCCGTCTTGCGGTCGGTCTTGATGATGTAACCGTAACCCGTGTAGCCGCCGTGACGTCCGTCGCCGCGCCCCCAGAGCCGCTGGCCGTTGGGCGAGCGGTGCACGACGTGAAAGGTCTCTCCCGCGAAGATCACACCCGCCACGACGTTGTTCACCGTGGCGGGGTCGTCGTCGCCGGGCGTCGCTCCCCAGGAGCGCACGTAGAGGTAGTCTTCGAGCTCGCCGCGCTCGTTCCTGCGGCGCTTCACGCGGTACGCCGTCGAGGGCACGCTCACCGACGGGGCCGTCGACGCCGCGCGCGCCTCGGCCTCGCGGCCCTCGACGCGCCCGACGCCGCCCGCGAAGGTGCAGAGGTCGCCCGTGCGGTGCAGGAGCTCGCCGTTCACCCGCACGCGGGTGGCACCCATCGCCGCGCGCCACATGCGCGGCCCCTCGGGCGTGTGCGCGACGCCCACGTCGCCGGTGCGCAGCGCGGGCAGGTCGTTGACCCGCACGTCGTGGGAACCGCTGAGCGCCGTGCCGCGCACGGGCACGCCCGCGGCGGTCTCGCCCGCCCAACCGTCGCCGAGCTTGCCCAGGTCACGAACGCGTCCCATCGCGGCCGGGGACTCTACCCGAGGCATCCGCTCGATTGCAGGCCCCCACCCCGAGCCCCGAAGCGGGGGCGGGGCTGGCGGTGGGGGCCACGAAGCGCGGGCTCAGGGCCTCTACCTCACCGCGCGCTCGACGAGGATCACCCCGCGCTCGCCCGTGGGGCTGCTGCCCGTGACGAGGCACGTGTCGGCCCGCGGCGCGCCGCGCGCGAAGCCCTCGACCGCGAGCGTCACGGCCGTGGGCATCACCGCCGCCCCGAGGTCGCCGAGCTGCGGCGCGAGGAAGGCCAGCGTCGCGTCGGGCCGCATGCGCCGCGCCGCCGCGCGAGGCCACGCGAGTTGAAACTCGTTCACGCGGTCGGGCTCCGCGGTCATGTCCGAGATCCACCAGTCGACCGTGCGCCCCGCGGCCTCGAGCGCGTCGGTCACCGCCACCGCGCAGCGCGAGAGCGCGAGGCCCATCATGGGCACGTCGTTGTCGCGCGTGGCCGGGTCGCGCGCCGTGGCCGCGGCCGTCACCTCGGCGAGCGCGGGCCAGCCGCAGCGGTGCGCCGCCTCGCGCGTCGCCACCGCGAGCAGCGCGCCTCCCTCGCCGCCGATGGCCGCGTCGAGGTGCTCGGCGTCGAAGAGGCCCTCCGACGCGAGCAGCGACTCGACCACCGCGGGGTCGTGCGGCGTGTCGAGGCCGCCCACGAAGGCCACGTCGACGAGGCGCCGCCCCATCGCCTCGGCCAGCTCGCGCATCGCGTACGCCATCGACGCGTGGCCGAGCGGCAGCGCGCGCACCGCGGGGTCGACCGCGCCGCGCTCGTGCTGGGCCTCGGCGAGGCGCGCGCCGAGCTCGCGCTCGAGGATCCTGCGCTGCACGGCGAACCCTCGCCCGCCCCCGTCGCCCATGCGCGACGGCAGGCAGAGCACCAGCGCCACGCGCAGGTCGGGCGGCGCCGTCGAGAGCATGGGCAAAAGCTCGTCGAGCATGCGCAGCGCGACGGGCACCATGCGCTCCACACCGAAGGAGCGCGGGTGCAGCGTGCGCATCGTCGCCATCGTGGCCGCCTCGCCCGAGGCGGTGCGAAACGGAGACGACGTGAAGCCCGTGAGCTCCGCGCGCAGAAAGGCCCAGAGCTGCCACGGGTTGAACGCCAGCGCGTTGATCGCGCTCGCGCCCGCGATCACCACGGGCGGCGTCGCCCCCTCGCCGAAGCGCACCACGTCGGGCGTCACGCGACCCTCGCCTTCTCGTGCACCTGAATGAAGCCCACCTCGCCGAGACGTCGCGGCAGGGTGATGGCCGCGCGCCACGTGAGCTCCACGCGGCGCTCGCCCGGAAGCAGCAGCACCGTGTCCATGGCGACGGGCGCCGCGACGAGCTCCCCCCTCACCTCGGCGCCCGCGAAGAAGTGCAGCCGCGGGAGCTCGAAGGCCAGCGGCCCCGACGCGCTCATGTTCGTCACCACCACGCGCTCTCCTCCGCGGAGGTACCCGTCGGCCGTGAGCCCCGGCGCGGCCACGAGGTTGAAGCGGTCGTCGAAGTCCGCGGGCGGCAGCGGCATGCGCTCGCGCATCCAGAGGTCGTCGGCGGTGCCCGCGTAGCCCCGTCGCGGCATGAAGTTGCGCCCGATGCACGCGAGGCCCGCGGGCACCGGGCGGCTCCGGTGCGTCTCGATCGGGCGCTCGGGGTCTTCGATCTGCGGGCCGAGCGCGTCGACGAGCGTCGCGGGGTCGCGCACCACGCCGCGGCCCGCGGGGTTGCGGGGCTCCTCGACGGGAGACTCGGGGTCGGAGAAGTCCGCGCCGCCCCACGCGAGCTCCCAGCGCAGGGGAACGTCTTCGAACTCGGCGGGCTCCGAGAGCGCGAGGCCGAGCGCGCCGCGGTACCACACCCTCGGCCCGAACACCCGCACCGCGCGCTGGAGCTCGCCGACGCGCACAGCCACGTCGAGCACGCGCGCGCGGGCGCCGCCGGGCGCGACCGCCGAGCCCGCGACCACCACGTCGGTGGCGGGCTTGCGGATGCACACGTCGGAGGGCAGTCGCACGGTGCTGGTCTCGGGCGCGTCGGGGTCCCACGGCACGTCGACGGGGTTCACCGCGGCGTCGCCCGTGCGCGCGACGCGGCCCGCGCGGTCGATCGTGAACGCCTCCTTGATGATGACCACCGCGATCACGGCGCCGTCCATGCCGAACTGAGGCACCACCGCCACCGTCGCCGACGTGCGCTTCTTCAGGTCGGGGAGCCTCATCGCCGCTCCCCCGCGACCACCCACGGACCCGCGTACCCGCGGCCGGCGACGGCCTCGCGCCACGCCGCGATCTGCTCCAACTGCCTCGGGATGAAGCGCCACGCGTCGAGCGGCAGCCTCCGGCCCGTGCGCGCCACGAGCTCCATCGCCGCCCATCGGCGCTCTCGCGGCCGCGAGGACTGCGCGGCGAGCACGCGCACCGCGTCGCCCGCGCGCCACCGTCGTCCGAAGCGCCAGCGCTCGTCGGTCGACGCGCGCGCGCCGTACCGCGCCCACCACGCGCTCCACGGCGCCGGGTCGACCGAGAGTTCCTCGGGGCACTCGGGCAGCGCGTCGTCGTCCCACGTGGCGCGCGCGAAGGGCTCCACCTCGGGCTCGGGCGACGGGTCGTCGTCGGTGATGGGCGCGCCCGTGAGCGTCCAGAGCGCGCGCGCCGCGGCCGCGACCGTGGCCTCGTGGTCGAAGGTCAGCGCCTTCAGGAGCACCGCCGCGCTCGCGGCGTGGCCGTACCACCCCAGCGCCTCGGCGCGCACGGGCGTCACGTCGCCCACGCCGTGCAGCACCGCGAGACCGTCGTCGCCCGCGCCGATCGCCACGTGCATCGCCGCGTCGGCGCGGTCGGGGTCGCCCGCGCGCACGAGCTCCGCCGCGCGCGTCACCGCGAGGTCGCTGCCGCGTCGCGCGAGGGCGTCGAGCGCCGCGCCGGCCACGGTCGCGTCGGGGTGCGCGACCATGGGCGCGAGCATCGCCTCGGGCACGGCGTCGGACGTGTCTGCGAGGGCGTTCACCGCCGCCCTCACCACGCCCGCGTCGCGGTCGTCGAGGTGCCGCGCGAGCTGCGCGGTCGTGAGCGCGCCGCGGCGGCCGAGGGCCACGAGCGCCACCTCGCGGCGGCCCGGCGACGGGTCTTCGAGCCAGGGCGCGAGCTCGGCGGCGAGGCCGGGGTGCGGCGCGTGGGTGAGCGCGTCGCCGAGCGCCTCGCGCAGCGCGGGCTCGTCGAGCGGCGTGACACGCGCGACGCGCATGGCCTGGTCGAGCGCGTCGTCGCCCGCGACGCAGCCGAAGAGCAGCACCGTGGCCCAGGTGAGCTCGGGGTCGGGCACGGGACGCTCTTCGAGCAGGCGCACGAGCCACGGCACCACGGCCTCGCCGCACGCCGCGAGCGCGTCGATGCGCGCGAGCAGCCGCGCCTCGGTGCGAGGGCACCACCAGCTCTCGTGCTCCATGGGGCGCCGCGCGAGGCCGAGGGCGCCGAGGTCTTCGAGGCATCCGCGGGCGTGGTCGAAGAGCACGTCCATCGCGGTGAGGCGCTCGCCGAAGGCGCCCCGCGTCACGCGCTCGGGGTCGTACGGGGGCGCCGGAGCGGGAGCGGGCGGCGGGGTCTCTCGCGCGTCGTCGGCGTCGAGGGCGCGCAGCGAGGCGCGGGCCTCTTCGGCGAGCGCGTCGAGGTCGGGCGCGGGCGGAGAGGGCACCTCGGTGATGCGCTCGGGAGGCTCCGACGGAGGGTGCGTGGGCAGCGGCACCATGGGCCGCAGCACGTCGCGCTGCAGGTCGAGCAGCCGCGGCTCGTCAAGCGTAGCGCGCGCGGGCGCCCTCGGGTCGCGGGCGCGAGGCAGCGCGGGCGCCGGGTCGAGCACGGGCATGGGGGCCACGAGGAGCAACCGAAGCGCGCGCGCGGCGCCCTGGGCCACGGCGTCGACCGCGGGGTCGTCGACGCCGCCCGACTGGAGCCTCGCGAGCGCGTCGCGCACGCGCTCGACGGCCTCGTCGCGCGCCACGCGGAACGCCTCGGCGTCGCGCAGCGCGGCGAGCGCGGCGTACACGAGCCGCAGCGCCTCGGAGAGCGCGTCGGCCACGGGCTCGGCGGGCACCTCGTCGACGGCGATCTCGCGGGTGTTCACCAGCGCCTCGTCGAGCAGCGCCCGCGCGGCGACGATCTCGGGCAGGGCCTCGAGGGTCTCGGTGCGCATCGCTCACCGCCGCCAGAGGGGACGGTGGTTGCGCAGCGCCACGTCGAGCTCGGCGCGCCCGACGCGGCGCACCTGCTTCATGTCGCGCGTCTCGGCGACGCCGTCCTGCTCCGAGAGCAGCAGCGCGTCGGCGCCCGCGTGGAGCGGCCCGGGGAACACCGGGAGGTCGACGGGCACGAGGGTGTCTCCTTCGAGGCGCAGCAACCCCTCGACGAGGTCGCCGACGTACACCTCGCCTTTGAACTTCGCCACGCCCACGGGGCCTCCGACGCAGGGCGCGCGCTCGGCCCACCCGTGCCGGGTGCCTTCGAAGAGCACGCCGCAGGGGCCCGTGGCGTACATCTCGTCGGGCGACACGACGTGCACCGCGCCGAGCGCGCCGTGCACGGGCAGCGGAACGGCCGTCCACGCGAGGCCGTCCCATCGCGCGACCATGCCGCGGTGGCCCACGGCGACGATGAAGTCGGGCGCGCAGCCGTGCACGGCCATCACGCGCTCTGGAGGCGACGGGATGGGCCTCGCGTCGCGCCCGTCGAAGAGGTGAAAGCGCTGGCCGTCGCCGTCGCCGCCCCAGACCATCACGCACGCGTCGTCGAGCACGAAGAGGCCCTGCGCGGCGGGCACCGGGAGCCGCTCCCACGCGAACGAGCCGTCGGGGGCGGTGCGCCACAGGCCCGACGCGCGGCTCCACGCGGCCACGTAGAGCCTGCCCGACGGCGCGCGCCCGAGGTCATGGAGCCTCACGCGCGTGGTGGTGACGGCGCGCACCACGCCGCGGCCGATGCGCCCCACGACCGACTCGGCCTCGTCGGCCTCGAAGCGTCCCTCGCGGTCGTCGGTGCGCGACGCGAGGAAGTACGCGTCGTCGAAGCTGTCGCCCACGCAGCGCGCGAACCACGTCTTCGTCGGCAGGATCACCTCGCGCCGCGGCGCGGGCTTCGCGAGGCGCGAGGGGTCGCTGTCGAGCGCCGCCGTGCGCCACAGGGGCTCGAAGGCGTCGATGCGCGCGGCGAAGTCCTTCACGTCGACCCAGCGCACGTCGGCCATGGTCGACGAGTCGGCGACGCCGCCGTCTTCGGTCATCACCAGCGCGCGCGCCCCCGCGTAGAGGCGCTTGGGCGTCACGGGCAACGGCAGCTCGACGAGGCCCGAGGCTTCGAGGCGGTAGAGGCCCCGCTCGGCCACGGCGGCGTAGAGCGCGCCCTGGTAGACGCACAGGTCGCTCACGGGGTTGGGCGCGTCGGCGAGGCGCTGCCAGCGGGCGCCGTCCCAGCGGGCGACGCGGTCGGGCGCGAAGCTCGCGGCGAAGGCTTCGCCCGCGAGCGAGGCGACGGCGGCCCAGACCTGCATGCCGAGGGGCTCGTCCCACGGGCGCCACGCGGCGCCGTCCCACACGGCGAGGCGGCCATCGTGGCTGCCGGCGACGAGCATGCGCGCGCTCGCGCCGCCCATCGCCGACACGCGGAACGGCGGCGGCGGCACCCGCACCTCGCGGGCCCCGTCGAGGCACACCACGGCGCGCGCGGGCGCGTCGCCGCTCGTCCACGCGACGAGCGATCCGTCGGCGAGCGGGCGCAGGTCGTGGAGCACCTCGTCGCAGCGCACGAAGGGCTCGACGTCGAGGCGCCCGCCCGCGTCGGTGAAGCGCCAGATGCCGTCGTACTCGCCGAGCGCGCCCGAGGCCGCGTCGCGCCACGCCACGGCGTACGCCTCGCCCTCGCGGCCCGGCGCGAGGCCGAGGAGCGGCGCGCGCGTGCCCCACACCGCGTCGACCTTGCCGTCGACGATGCGGCCCACCCACGACTCGGTCTGCCGGGGGTCGGGCGCCTCCCCTCGCCCGCCGATGCCCGCCGTCGCCTCGTAGCGCTGCGCGAGGAACCACGCGTCGTCGAGGCCGTCACCCACGCACGCTTCGAACCGATGCCGCACCATCCCGTCGCCTCCGTCGCTTCAGTCGTTGTCCTCGGGGATGCGCCCCATGGTCCTCGGGTTGCCGCTTCGAATGTTCGCCCGCTGGCGGTTGAGGCACCCGATCTGATTCGCGGGGTGCATCTGCTGGTGGTTGGCGAGCGCCTGCTGCGCCGTCGTGAGGTCGTTCTGGCGGTTGGTGAGGTTCTGCGCGGCGGCGTCCTGCTCGCGCAGGAGCGGGCCCGTCTCGCGGTCCGAGAGGATGCGCCGCTGGTTGTCGGGCAGCCGCCCGCAGGCCGCGTCGTGGTCGGAGACGGCCTGGTTCGACGCCGCCACGCGGGCCTGGGCGTCGTTGACGTTCTGCTGCTCGCGGGCCACGCGGTCGCGCAGCGCCTGCTCGCGCTGGTTGTACTCGGCCATCGCCGCGGGGTCGTTCATGCGCGCGCGCTGCTCGGCGACCTCCTGGTCGATGGCGGCCTGCCTCGCCTGCGGCGACGCGAGGGCGTCGCGGTAGTTCTCGAGGCACTCGGCGGCCACCTGCTCGTTCGACGCGCCGGGGTTGGTGGGCGAAACGACCGGCACCGTGGCCGCG
>JBDHVF010000103.1:0-14912 GCA_039809605.1 Polyangiales bacterium
ACGCCCGCCACCCCCGCGCCCGCGTCGCCCGCGCGCCGGGGGATGACCACGTCGAGCGCGGCCTCGACGCGCGGGCGAGGGGCGCCCGACGCGCCGCGACCCGACTCGAGGAGCGCGCGCACGCTCGTCACGCCGCCCGCGCCCGGCGTCACGTCGAGCGACGCCCGCACGTCGCCCAGCCGCTCGACGCGCCCGCGCTCGAGGCGCAGCGAGACGCGCGCGGTGCGGAGGTTGTTCGGGTCGACGCTCAGCGTGCCGTCGGCCACGCCGTCGACCGGGGGGAGCGAGGGCACGAGGGGCCTCGCCCACGCGAGGTCGAACGCGCGGAGCTCGGCCGACACGCGGCGCCCCGCGACGTCGACCGTCACCGACCCGTGGCCCTCGGTGTCGACCCGAACGCTCCCGGCGGGCAGCGCCCCGCCGCCGCGCAGCAGCGCGAGGTCGCCCGTGACGCGCGCCCGCACGCCGCGCAGCGTGAGCGTCGAGCGCGTGAGCCGCGTGCGCACGCGCCGCGGGTCGGTGAGGTCGACCTCGACGTCGGCCTTCACGTCCGTCGGCCCCGGGCGCGCGCCCTGCGCCGGCCCCAGCGCCGCGAGCAGGCCGTCGCCCTGCGCGTCCACGTGCGCGCGGAGCCTCCCCATCGGGTCGCCCTGCGCGCGCACCGCGACGTCGGCGGGGCCGAGCGCGCCCGGCACCACGAGCTGCCGCGTCGCGACCGTCGCGTCGACCGTGGCCCTGCCGCGCTCGTAGCTCCCGCTGCCGTCGATGGTTGCGCTCGCCATGCGCACGCCCGCCACGCGGAGCCGCTGCGCCGCGCCGTGCACCTCGCCCGTGATGCGACCGCCCTGGCCCGACACGTCGGCGCGCAGGCGCAGCGCGCCCGACGCGCGTCCGGCGACCCACGGGTAGCGCGCGAGCTCGCGCGCGTCGAGGTCGACGTGCGCGCGGAAGGTCGAGCCGCCGCCCTCGAGGTCGACCATGCCGCGCGCCGAGAGGCCCACGTCGGGCGAGCGCAGGTCGTCGACCGTGAGCACCGAGCCCCGGAGCCGCGCCGCCGCGCGCAGGGGCGGCACCGGCACCCCGGACACGGCCGCGACGAGCCGCGAGGTGTCGACGACGAAGCGCTGCGCGTCGCCCTCGACGTGGCGCTCGAGGTGGATGGTGCCGTCGAGGTCGGTGTCGGGCGCCGACGCGACCACGCGGCGCGCCGAGAGGTGCCGCAGGCCGACGTCGAACGACTGCGACGCGGCGCTCGCGCGCCCCTCGATCGCGACGGGCTGGCCGTTGAGGCGCAGCGCGACGCGCACCAACCACGAGCCGTCGCCCGCGGCGCGCACGCTGGCGTCGTCGACGGCGACCGCGAGGGCGAGGCGCTGCGAGCCCGTGCGCCCGGCGAGCCGGTCGAGGCCCTCGGCCGTGAGCGCGCAGCCGTGGAGCTGCGCCGCGATGCGCCCCTGCGCGTCGGTCTGCGCCCGCACGTCGCAGTCGAGCGAGGGGCCGCGCAGCCGCAGCGCGCCGTCGACGCGCAGCGGGTCTCCGACGGTGGCGCGCACCGAGCCGTCGACGCGCTCGTCGCGCACGCTCATCACGTCGACCGTGACGCCGAGGCGCCGCAGGTCGAGCGTGGTCGCGGTCGCGAGCGTGAGGCCTCCGTCGACCGCGAGCCCGCGCGCGCCGAGCTCGACGCCGGGGATGGCGCCGCGCACCTCGTCGACCGTGACGCGCAGCGCGGGGAGCCTCGTGGCGGGGCGCGGGCGCTCGGGCGCGGCGGGCTGCGGCTGCGCGGGGGGCGTGAAGTACGGCACGCGCGCCCACGCCGTGCGGGCGTGCACGACGATCGGGGGGAACGGTTCGTTCGAGACGATCGCGCCCCAGAGCCTCCACGCGGGGCGCACCGAGGCCTCGGCGCCCGCGACGAGCGGGGCCCCGCGGTCGTCGGCGTACGAGACGCGCGAGACGCGGATCTCGGCGAGCGAGAGGCGGTCGACGGAGCCCACGACGAGCCGGCCGGGCACGAGCGCGGGGGCGAGCATCGCGACCACGTCGCGCAGCGCGGCGCGGCCGGCCGACGAGGCGAGGTGCAGCACGAGCGACGCGGCGACGAGCACGAGGCTCACGAGCACGCGCAGGGTCGCGATGAGGATGCGCCGCGCCATCAGTACGCCTCCCCGATCGAGAGGTTCATCGAGAGGGGGATGTTGTCCCAGAAGAGAAACCCGCAGCGGGGAGTGCTCAGAACGTAGTACGCCGCGACGCCCGTGGCGACGGACGCGTTCTGCGCGCGCACCTCGCTCGCGACGCGGCCGCACCCGAGGTCGGCGAGGCGCAGGCCGAGGTCGACGCGGATGGGGCCCACGGGCGTGGCGTAGCGCAGGCCGATGCCCAGCGTGGGGTGCACCGACTGAACGAACGCGTCCCACGCGGAGAAGTCCATGAGCGAGCCGAGGGCGGCCCCGAGCGGCTGGGGCGGCGGCGCGGAGGTCTGCGCGCGGCGGTCGGCGCCCGCGCAGTCGCGGTCGGTGATGCCCGTGCGGTCGAGCACGCGGTTCGACGCGTTCGCGCTGCAGTAGTTGCCGAACGCGGGCGAGAGGTAGGGCGCGGGGTCGAGCCCCGTGACGTTGCCCGCGTCGAGAAAGGCCACGAGCCCGAACTTCCCCGGCTGCCAGCGGAGCTCCATGGAGCCCTCCCAGATGGCCGTCCCGCCGAGGGCGACGGTCTGGTTGGGGTCGTCCTGGGCGGGGTTCGACGGGTCGCGGTCGCGCAGCGACGCGGCGCCGACGAGGCCCACGCGGTTGGGCGCGTACCCGCGGTTCGACTGAGGCCCGCCCGAGTAGAAGCGCAGCTCGGGCGGCACGGGCCAGTACCAGCGCCCCTGGGGCGCGTCGTAGATGCTCGACCCGAGCACGGCGCCGAAGAGCCCGCGCGCGGCGAACACGAAGTTGCGCCCGAGCGGGACGTACCCGCGGCCCTCGACCTGCGTGCGGAGGAAGGTGTAGTCCGACACGGGGCTGCGCGTGCCCTCGGCGAGGTTGAGCGTGAAGACCGTGCCGCGCCGCGGCTCCGCGGGGTTGTCGCGCCGGTCCCACGAGAAGGCCTGCTCGAAGTGCACGTAGTTGCGGTCGAAGAACTGCTGCCGCAGGAGCGGGTGCGCGTCGATCTCCGCGAGCGTGTGGCTGCCCTGCAGGATCGTCGGGTACTCGAGGTACCTCACGTTGGTCGTGCGCACGAAGAACGACCCCGTGACCTGCCGCGAGATGCGCGCCTCGAGGCCCACGCCCCCGCGCAGGGCCTGGCGGTAGCCCACCTGCGGGTTGAGCGGGTCGGGGCCGAGGTCGAAGGCGACGTTGGCGACGCCCGTCGCGTGCGGCGCCATCTCGGGCTGCTGGATCTCGGCCACGGCCGACACGCCGGGCGTGAACTGGAACGCGGCGTTCGAATCGAAGATCCACGAGGGGCTCAAGATCGACGAGAAGAAGATCTTCGGCTGCAGGTCGACGCGCAGCCGGCGCATGCCGCCGATGAAGTTGCGGTGCGTGTACGAGAGCAGCGCGTGGACGTTGGTGATGTTGGTGTCGGCGTGCATGCCGCCGCCGACCCGCAGGCGCCACAGGCGCGTGGGCGAGAGCGTCACGTCGAGGTCGACGACGCCGTCGCCGCGCGGGGCCTCCTCGATGCGCGCGATGCCGAACACGCCGAGGTCGAAGAGCGCCTGCTGCGCGCGCGCGAGGAGCCTGCGGCTGTAGGGCGTGCCGGGCTCGATGTTGATCGCCGAGAGCACCGGGCGCACGGGCAGCCCGTTGGGCAGCTCGCCGCCGGTCACGGGCGCGCGCGAGGGCGCCATGAGCAGGCGCACGCGGCCGAAGCGGCTCGCGGGCCCGGGGCGGATCGTGTACTCGACCCACGCGAGGCGCTGCGCCGGGTCGACCACCGCGCGCGACACCACGGTGGGCGTCGCGAAGCCCGCCTCACGCGTGAAGTCGAGCACCTGCTCGCGGTCGCTCGCGAAGGTCCCCTCGTCGAAGCGACCGCCGATGCGCAGGTCGAGGTGCTCGCGCACCGCCCTGCACCCGCCCTCGGGCAAGACCCTGGGGTGGCCGGGCTCGCAACCCCGCAGTCGCACGTCGGCAACGAGCGTGGGCGCGCCCTCGGTGAGCGTGAAGTCGACGAAGCGCGCCGTGCCGTCGGCGGCGACGTGCGGCGCCTCGACCCGCGCGTCGTAGAAGCCGCGGGCCTGCAGGTAGCGCAGCACGCGCAGACGGTCTCGCACGAGCGCGTTCTCGTCGAAGTATTCAGGGTCCTCCCACCACCAGCGCCACCAGCGGAGCCACCGCGGATGCACCGCGGGGAACATCGGCGTCTCGCGCAGCGCGAGGTGGCTCCTGAGCGCATCTTCATCGACTTGATGAATGCCGTGGAAGTTGACCTCACGTACGATCGGCGCCCCTGGAATGACATGCACCGGGCAGCCCGTGATCGACGCGACCGCGAGGACCAACACCGCGCGTTCGAAACGCCCGCGCGCTTCGAGACTCGGTTGTGGCACGGCTCGCGAGGCGCGCATCAGGGCCGGTACCGTAACGCAAAAAAGACGCCGTGCAGCGCGCGTTCGCGTGACGCGCGCGCGGCGGCTTCGGGTGGCAGCATGAGCGATCGAAGAACGGTTCTGAAGGTGATCGCAGGCGCGGCCGGGGCCGCGACGGCGGGTGTGGCGGCGGTGCCCGCGGCGGGCCTCGTTGTGGCGCCCGCGCACACCCCGTCGCCGCTGGCGGCGCGCGCTTCGGACGACGGGTGGAGCGCGGTCGCGAAGCTCGATGAGCTCCCGGTCGGGAGGCACGTGCAGGTGCCCGTGATCGGCTCCGAGGTCGACGCGTGGTCGGCCTCGCCCGACCGCAGGCTCGGCGCGGTGTGGCTCCTGCGCGCGGGCGAGGGGGCCGACACGGTGCGCGCGCTCTCGGCCGTGTGCCCGCACCTCGGGTGCCTCATCGACAAGCAGGGCGACCATTTCAACTGCCCCTGCCACGTGAGCTCGTTCGCGGCCGACGGGCGCGCCCTCGAGGGCCCGTCGCCGCGCGGCATGGACCCGATCGAGGTCCGCGTGCGCGACGGGCACGTGATGGTCCGCTGGGTGCGCTACCGCCTCGGCGTCGCCGAGCGCGTGAGGGCGGGCTGAGCATGTCGCTCCTCACGCGGTTCCGTCAGGCGGCCGAGGCGCGCACGGGCTTCGGCGCGGCGATCGAGCGAATCTCCAACGTGCCGCTGCCCGGCGGCGCGCGATGGCGCTACGTGCTCGGCCCGGTGCTCGCCGCGCTCTTCGCCGTCGAGGCGCTCACGGGCGCCGCGATGATGACCGTCTACTCGCCGGGCACCACGACGGCGTGGGCGAGCACGTACTACCTCCAGTACGTGCTGCCGTGGGGCGCGACGGTGCGCGCGCTCCACCACTTCGCGTCGCACGCGCTCGTGGCGACGCTCGTGCTCCAGATGCTCCAGGTGATCGAGTCGGGCGGCCACCGCGCGCCGCGCGAGGCCAACTGGTGGGTCGGGCTCGCGCTCGGCGCCATGGTGCTCGGCTTCGCCATGACGGGCTTCCCCCTCGCGTGGGACCAGAAGGGCTACTGGGCCTCGCGCGTCGAGACCGGGATCATGGGCACGCTCCCCCTCGCGGGCCCGGCGCTCCAGCGCCTCGTGCTCGGCGGCTCGCAGTACGGCGCGCTGACCCTCACGCGCTTCTACACCATGCACGTGTTCGCGCTGCCCGCGCTCTTCACCGTGGCGATCGTGGCCCACGTGTGGCTCGTGCGGCGCCACGGCATCAAGGGACCGCCCGGCGCGACGGTGATCGACCGCTGGTGGCCTTCGCAGGCCGCGCGCGACGCCGCGGCCGCCTTCGTGGCGGTGGCGCTCGTGGCGTGGGTGGCGAAGCGCGAGGGCGTGTGGCTCGACGCGCCGGCCGACCCGCAGAGCCAGTACCCCGCGCGGCCCGAGTGGTACTTCATGCCGCTGTCGCAGCTCCTGCACCACTTCCAGGGGCGCTCGCAGATCGTCGCCACGGCGGTGATCCCCGGCGTGCTCGCGGGCTACCTCGCGGCGCTCCCGTGGATCGACGGCCCGCGCCGCCGCGGCGCCGGCCGCGTCGTGGCGCTCGCGCCGCTCGCGATCTTCGCCGCGGGCGCGTGCTACCTCGGCTGGGAGCTCGTGCGCCACGACCGCGCCGACCGCGACCTCCAGAAGGCCCGCGGCGAGATCGCGCGCACGGCGCGCCGCTCGATCGAGCTCGCGCGCATGGGCGTGCCCCCCGAGGGGCCGCTCGAGATGCTGCGCAACGACCCCGCGGTGCGGCCCGCGGCGCTCTTCAAGCAGCACTGCGCCACGTGCCACGAGGTGCGCGGCGTGAGCGACCCGAACGCCCGGCGCAAGGGCCCGCGGCTCGACGGCTTCGGCTCGCGCGCGTGGGCGTCGGCCTTCGTCGCGTGGCCCGACCACCCCGAGCTCATGGCGACGACGGAGATCCACGACATGCCCCCGCAGCGCCGCCTCACCGACGACGAGCTGCGCGCGGTGGCCGAGTGGCTCTACGGGCAGAGCGTCGAGCGAGGGGACCCGCCGGCCGACGCGTCGCTCGCGGCGCGCGCCGAGCCCATCGTCCGCGAGCGCTGCAACTCGTGCCACCTGGGCGCGCTCACGCCGAGCGACACCGAGGGCCTCACGCGCGACGCGCCCGCGCTCGACGGCTGGGCCTCGCGCGAGTGGATCTACGAGCAGGTCGTGAACCCGCAGCGCATGGAGCACTACGGCGCGCGCAACCACATGCCGCGCTCGCGCGACAAGCTCTCGGAGCGAGAGATCCAGATGATCGTCGACTACACGCGCTCGCTTCGGTCGCGGCCCGCGCCGGCCACGGTGCGCCCGCCGCGGCCGCAGCCCCCGCCCGAGCCCACTGCCCCGTAGCGGCCCTTGACCGCGGGCGCGCGGCGACGATAACAACTCTCCCCCGTGCGCACGCTCCTCGCCGGCACGCTGCTCATGGGAACGCTGCTCGCCGCGGGCGCCGCGGGCGCGCAGCCCTCCGACGACCCCTCCCCACCCGCGACGGGCGACGACGACGGCGCCGAGGCGCCCGCTCAACCGAGGCGCCGCGCGCCCCGCGTGCGGATGTTCTCGGCCTCCGACGACCGCGCCGAGCGCGAGCGCATGCGGTCGGCGGCGGGGCGGCGCCGCGCGCAGGGCGACCCCGAGGTGCTCGAGCTGCCGGGCATGCCCGACGCGTACTTCTATCGCTCCGCGGTCGCGGGGCGCTCGCGGGTGTACGTGTACCTGCACGCGCGCAACGCCGACCCGCGCGAGTCGTGCAGGCAGTTCTCGACCGTGGTGCGCCGCTTCGGGTGGCTCGTCTGCCCCGTGGGGCCGGGCATGGGCGCCGACGGGCGGCGGCAGTGGAACAACAACCCCATCGCGGCGCGCCAGTACGCGACGGCGGCGGTGAACGCGCTCTTCCGTCGCTTCCCGCGGCGGGCGAGGGTGACCGACAACGTGCTCATGGGCTTCAGCGAGGGCGCGTTCGTCGCGATGCAGACGGGCATGAACGAGCCCGTGATGTTCCCCCGCTGGGTGATCTTCGCCGCGCACGACCGGTACATCGCGGGCGAGACCGAGGCGCTCGCCAACGCCCGCCGCGCGGTGCGCAAGGTCTACCTCATCACGGGCGCCCGCGACGAGATCGTCGAGCACACGCGCCGCGCCGCCGCCGCGCTGCGCCGGGAGCGCGTGGGCCGCGTCGAGCTGCGCATCCTCGCCAACGCGGGCCACGAGCTCCCGCCCGACTTCGTGCCCACCGTGCGCGCGGCGCTGCGCTGGGTCGTGCGCTGACGCCTTGACACTCGCGAATCGGTCGTTAGAGTCGCGACCCCTTCCGTCCTCCCACATCCCCCATCTCGAGGCACCGTCACTCCATGCAGGTCACCGTCGCGCGCGTTTCCCCCGTCGAAATCTCCCTCCGCGTCGCCCTCCCGAAGGAGCGCGTGTCGAGCGCCCTCGAGGCGGCGTACAGCGAGCTCGGCAAGCAGGCGCAGATCCGCGGGTTTCGCAAGGGCAAGGTCCCCCGGCCGCTGCTGAAGCAGTATTTCGGCGGGCAGGTGGCGGACCAGGTCGCGCGCAAGCTCGTCGACGAGACCCTCTCGGGCGCGATCCGTGACCAGCGCATCGAGCCGATCAACCAGCCGCGCGTCGAGGCCCTCGAGGAGCTCAGCGGAACGAGCGAGTGGTCGTACACGGCGATCATGGAGGTGCGCCCCGAGATCGGCGACCTCAAGGTCGACTCGCTCGAGGTCACGCGCACGATCTACCCGGTGACCGACGAGGACGTCGAGAAGGCCGTGCAGGCGAAGCGCGAGGAGAGCGCCACGCTGCGCACGCCCGAGCCCGCCCGCCCCGTGCGCGCGGGTGACACGGCGACCATCGACCTGTCGCTCTCGCTCGACGGCGTCGACCGGCCCGAGTTCTCGTCGAAGGGACGCCCCGTCGAGGTGGGCGCGTCGCGGCTCCTCAAGGAGGTCGACGCGGCCCTCGTGGGGATGAGCGTCGGCGAGACGCGGGACGTCGACGTGACCTTCCCCGAAACGCACAGGCAGCGCGACCTCGCGGGCAAGACCGCGCAGATGAGGGTCACCGTGACCGCGGTGCAGGAGAAGGTGCTGCCCGAGCTCGACGACGAGTTCGCGAAGGACGTGGGCAAGGAGTCGCTCGCGCAGCTCCGCGCCGACCTGCGGGCCGAGCTCGAGAGGGCCGCGAAGGAGCGCTCGGACGACGAGGCCCGCGGCGCGGCCGTGGAGGCCTTCGTGAAGGCCAACCCGATCCCCGTGCCGCCGTCGCTCGTCGAGCAGGCGGTCGGGGGGATGCGCCAGGAGTTCGCGCGCTCGTTCGCGATGCGCGGCGACGCGGTGCCCGCGGAGCTCGCGGAGATGATCCGCGCCGAGGCCGAGGAGCGCATGCGCGCGGGCCTGCTCCTCACGGAGCTCGCGCGGGTGAACAACATCGCCGTCACCGAAGACGACCTCAACGCGCGCCTCGACGAGCTCTCGAAGGAGACCGGGAAGGCCGTGCAGCGGCTGCGGGTTGAGTACCGCGAGAAGGCGAAGCGCGACCAGCTCGTGGCGCAGGTGCTCGAGGGCAAGGTGCTCGACCTGCTGCTGGCGAAGGTCAAGGTGACCGAGAAGACCGCAGAGCCCGAGGCGGCGAAGGCCGAGTGATGCGCAACGCGCGCCCCGCGCGAGGAGAGACGAGAGCCATGGAGCGACCGACCAACAGCTTCATCCCGTACCCGCAGGTGATCGAGACCACGCACCGCGGCGAGCGCGCGTGGGACATCTTCTCGCGCCTGCTCAAGGACCGCATCGTGTTCCTCGGCACCGAGGTCAACGACGACGTGGCCAACATCGTGATCGCGCAGCTCCTCTACCTGGAGAGCGAAGACCCCGACAAGGAGGTCATGCTCTACATCAACAGCCCCGGCGGCGTGATCACCTCGGGCCTCGCGATCTACGACACCATGCAGTACATCAAATGCCCCGTGAGCACGCTGTGCCTCGGGCAGGCGGCGTCGATGGCGTCGGTGCTGCTCTGCGCGGGCGCCAAGGGCCGCCGCCTCGCGCTGCCCAACTCACGCGTGATGATCCACCAGCCCCTCGGCGGCTTCCGCGGCCAGGCGACGGACATCGAGATCCACGCCCGTGAGATCCTGCACCTCAGGCACCGGCTCAACGAGATCTACGTCAAGCACACGGGCCAGCCCCTCGACAAGATCAAGGCCGACACCGAGCGCGACTTCTACCTCGGCGCCGACGACGCGAAGGCCTACGGCCTCATCGACGAGGTCGTGAACCAGCGCAAGGACCCGTCGCGGCGCTGACCGCGACGCGCGCCTGCCTCCCCCTTCCCGCTCATCCCTCCGACGCCGTCTCCGACGCGAAGAGCGCGCGGCCGCACGCGCGTGCGCGCTCTCGTGTCACGGCGACCATCTCTCGGACATCACCGGCCGTATGCTTGCCGCGCGTGGGGGCCGCGATTATGCTCACGGCTCGTCGTCGCTGCGCCGTTGGATAGAGGGCGGACGTACGACGGACCCACAGAGCGCGCGTCGAGCGCGGGAGGAAGCGGCACGGTGAGCGGCAGCAGGCGCGACGAATCCCACGGCAACCTGAATTGTTCGTTCTGCGGCAAGAGCCAGCGGGAGGTGAAGAAGCTCATCGCGGGCCCCACGGTCTACATCTGCGACGAGTGCATCGGGCTCTGCAACGACATCATCGCGGAGGAGGTCGAGCGCGAGGAGCAGCTCAGGGGCACCTCGCCGATCCCGAAGCCCGCGGAGATCAAGTCCATCCTCGACGAGTACGTGGTGGGCCAGGAGCGGGCGAAGAAGATCCTCTCGGTGGCGGTGCACAACCACTACAAGCGCATCGACGCCAAGGCCTCGGGCGAGGACGTCGAGCTGCAGAAGTCGAACATCATCCTGCTCGGGCCCACGGGCACGGGCAAGACGCTGCTCGCGCAGACGCTCGCGAAGATCCTCAACGTGCCCTTCGCCATCGCCGACGCCACGACGCTCACCGAGGCGGGCTACGTGGGCGAGGACGTCGAGAACATCATCGTGCAGCTCCTGCAGAACGCCGACCACGACATCGAGCGGGCGCAGCGCGGCATCGTGTACATCGACGAGATCGACAAGATCGCGCGCAAGGGCGACAACCCCTCGATCACGAGGGACGTGTCGGGCGAGGGCGTGCAGCAGGCGCTCCTGAAGATCCTCGAAGGCACCATCGCGAACGTGCCCCCGAAGGGCGGGCGCAAGCACCCGCAGCAGGACTTCCTCCAGGTCGACACGACCAACATCCTCTTCATCTGCGGCGGCGCGTTCGTGGGGCTCGAGCAGATCATCGAGCGGCGCATCAACACCCGCACGATGGGCTTCGGCGCCGACATCCCGAGCAAGAGCGACAAGAAGCTCGGCGAGGTGCTCGCGCAGGTGCAGCCCGAGGACCTTCTGAAGTTCGGCATGATCCCCGAGTTCATCGGCCGCCTGCCCGTCGTGGCGACGCTGCACGAGCTCAACGAAGACGCGCTCATCGACGTGCTCACCAAGCCCAAGAACAGCCTCGAGCGGCAGTACAAGCGCCTCTTCGAGATGGACGGGGTGAAGCTCAAGTTCACCAAGAGCGCGCTCTCGGCCGTGGCGCGCGAGGCGCTCACGCGGCAGTCGGGCGCCCGCGGCCTGCGCGCGATCCTCGAGAACGCCATGCTCGACGTGATGTACGACGTGCCGAGCAAGAGCGGCATCAAGGAGGTGGTCGTCAACGAGGAGGTGATCCTCAAGCACGACGCGCCCCTGATCGTGTATCACAAGGAGTCCGCCGAGAGCGCCTGAGCGCCCGCGCCGCCCCGCTCCCCCTTCGACGTCCCGTCCGCCCGCTGCGCCCCACCGCTGCACCTACCGTCCCCGTGAGGTCTCCCCATGCTGTTCTCCAAGGGTGATGCGGCGAAGCTCTCGCTTCCGCTGCTGCCGCTCCGCGACATCATCGTCTTCCCGTACATGGTGGTGCCGCTGTTCGTCGGGCGCGAGAAGAGCATCGCCGCGATCGACGCCGCCCTCGCGCACGACAAGGAGATCTTCCTCGCCGCGCAGAAGCGCCCGAAGACCAACGCGCCGGTGCCCGACGACATCTTCGAGGTGGGCACGATCGGCACGATCCACCAGTTTCACCGCCTGCCCGACGGCACGGTGAAGGTGCTGGTCGAGGGCCGGCGCCGCGGGCGCATCAAGCGCTACGTCGACTCCGAGAACCACTTCGTGTGCGAGGTCGAGGCGCTCGACGAGCCCGTCGAGGTCTCGGTCGAGGTCGAGGCGCTCATGCGCTCGGTGCAGTCGACCTTCGAGACGTACGTGAAGCTCAACAAGCGCGTGCCGCCCGAGATGCTCATGACGGTGCAGACCATCGAGGAGCCGGGGCGCCTCGCGGACACCGTCGTGGTGCACCTCGGGTCGATCAAGCTCGCCGACCGGCAGACCCTGCTCGAGACGGCCGACCCGGTGAAGCGCCTCGAGCGCCTGCACGAGGTGATGCAGGCCGAGATCGAGATCCTTCAGGTGGAGAAGAAGATCCGCTCGCGCGTCAAGCGCCAGATGGAGCGCACCCAGAAGGAGTACTACCTCAACGAGCAGATGCACGCGATCCAGAAGGAGCTCGGCGAGCGCGACGAGTTCAAGAGCGAGCTGCAGGAGCTCGAGGAGAAGCTCAAGAGCAAGAAGCTCTCGAAGGAGGCCCAGTCGCGCGTCCGCAAGGAGATCAAGAAGCTGCGGATGATGCAGCCGATGAGCGCCGAGGCCACCGTGGTGCGCAACTACGTCGACTGGATCCTCTCGCTGCCGTGGGGCGACAAGAGCCAGGACCGCCACGACGTCGCCGAGGCCGAGAAGATCCTCGACGAGGACCACTACGGCCTGAAGAAGATCAAGGAGCGCATCATCGAGTACCTCGCGGTGCAGGCGCTCACGCAGAAGCTCCGGAGCCCGGTGCTCTGCCTCGTGGGCCCGCCCGGCGTGGGCAAGACCTCGCTTGCGCGCTCGATCGCGCGCGCGACCAACCGCAAGTTCGTCAGGCTCTCGCTCGGCGGCGTGAGGGACGAGGCCGAGATCCGCGGGCACCGGCGCACGTACATCGGCGCGCTGCCGGGCAAGATCATCCAGTCGCTGCGCAAGGCCGGCACGAACAACCCGGTGTTCCTCCTCGACGAGGTCGACAAGATGTCGACGGACTTCAGGGGCGACCCCGCGGCGGCGCTGCTCGAGGTGCTCGACCCCGAGCAGAACGCGAGCTTCAACGACCACTACCTCGACCTCGACTACGACCTCTCCGACGTGATGTTCATCACCACGGCGAACACCCTCGGCGGCATCCCCCTGCCGCTGCAGGACCGCATGGAGATCATTCAGCTCACGGGCTACACCGAGTTCGAGAAGCTCAACATCGCGGTGAAGTACCTGGTGCCGCGCCAGCGCGCCGAGGCGGGGCTCGACGAGGTGAAGGTCGACGTGAGCGAGGCCGCGCTCCGCACGATCATCAACCACTACACGCACGAGGCCGGGGTGCGTAACCTCGAGCGCGAGATCGGGAGCCTCTTGCGCAAGATCGCGCGGCAGGTGCTCGCCGAGGGCCGCGACAAGGAGTACGTGGTGGGCGCGCGCGACGTGCCGCGCTACCTCGGCGTGCCGCGCTACCGCGTGGGCAAGAAGGAGGAGCGCGACGAGGTCGGGCTCACCACGGGCCTCGCGGTGACGGCCTTCGGCGGCGACCTGCTCGTGGCCGAGGTGGCCGTGGTGCCGGGCAAGGGCAAGCTCATCGTGACGGGCAAGCTCGGCGACGTGATGCAGGAGTCGGCGCAGGCCGCGATGAGCTACGTGCGCTCGCGCGCGAGGGACTTCGGCCTCGAGCACGACTTCTATTCGAAGGTCGACGCGCACATCCACTTCCCCGAGGGGGCCATCCCGAAGGACGGGCCCAGCGCGGGCGTGACCATGGCGACCTCGCTCGTCTCGACGCTGCTCAAGGCGCCCGTGCGCCGCGACGTGGCGATGACCGGCGAGATCACCCTGCGCGGCCGCGTGCTCCCCATCGGGGGCCTGAAGGAGAAGCTCCTCGCCGCGCACCGCGGCGGCATCCGCACGGTCGTCGTGCCGCGCGAGAACCGCAAGGACATCCGCGAGGTGCCGCGCCGCGTGCTCAAGAGCCTGCGCGTCGTGCTCGCGGACCACATCGACGACGTGCTGCGCGAGGCCCTCGTGCTGCCGCACCCCGAGAAGCTCTTCGGCGACCGCCCGCGCCCCATGGAGTACCGCGACGGCGTGCTCGTCGAGCCCGAGCCCGCGCCCGCCGTGATCGCGCCGGCGCCCGCGCCCGCCGTGCACGGCCACCACTGAACACCCGCCGCCGCCGTTGCGCGCGCCGACGCGAACGGATAGAACAGCCGTCCGCGCGCGGGTAGCTCAGCGGCAGAGCGCCTGTCTTACACACAGGTGGTCGCAGGTTCGATCCCTGTCCCGCGCACTCCCCGAAGCCAAGGAGCGGCGCGATGCTGGCACGCGAATACTGCAAGGACCTCGTCACCCGCTACGCCACGGGCGCGGGCGTGGGCTCGATGGTGCCGATCCCCGGCACCTCCCTCGCGATCACCGCGGCCGAGGTCAAGCTCGTGGTCGACATCGCGCGCGCCTACGGCGAGACGCTCACCGACAACGAGGCCCTCAAGGTGATCGCCCTCTCGGGCGCCAAGAACGTCGGCGTGAAGGCCGTCGGCGAGGCCGCCGCGTACGTGCCCATCGTCGGGTGGATCGCGCGCCCCGCGCTCTTCGCCGCGTCGGTCAAGGCCGTGGGCGACACGGTCATTCAGCACTTCGAGACGCGCAACCCCGACGCGCACGCGCGGGTCTGACGGTCACCACTCGAGGGCCCACGCGTCGTCGCGCAGGCCGTCGTCGTCCTCGCCCCACAGCACCATCACCCGACGCCCGTCCCAGAAGGTCACCGCGTTGGCGCGCGCGCCGGGAGCGCCCGCGGTGGGGGCCGCGGTCCACCGCTCGGCCGCCACGTCGTAGCAGCCGCCGTCTCCGAGGAGGTTCGACGCGTCGCGGCCGCCCCACAGCCACACGCCGCCGGGCGCTCGCACGGGCGTCGCCGCGAAGCGGTGCGTGAGGGAGGGGTCGCCCCGCAGCGCGCGCCACCGCGACGTGCCCGCGTCGAGGAGCGCGACGCCGCCGGGGTGCAGCGCCCACACGCCCTCGGCGAGGGCCACGGCGAGCGGGCCCGTCGAGGCCGACGGAGCGCCCGTGAGGTCGAGCGCGCGCCACGCGTCCGTCGCGGGGTCGT
>JBDHVF010000104.1:0-14894 GCA_039809605.1 Polyangiales bacterium
GCGCGGCCGTCGAGCGCTACCTCCGCGCGCGCTTCGAGGGAGACGCGCGCGTGATCGCCAGCGCGCCGCTCACGGCGCAGGGCGGCGCGATCGCCGTGGCCGTGGTGCAGGCGCAGGAGCCCAACGTGATGGTGCTGGCCGAGGGGGGCTCGTTCCGCGCGCTTCCGCTCGGCCGCGCGGTGAACATCAACAGTGATGAAGTGCGCGCCGCGCGCTTCACCGACGCCGACGGAGACGGCCGCGCCGACGTCGCCATCGAGACCGAGCTCACGGCCGACCCGGACGCGCCGCCGACGGAGCGCCCGGCCTTCGGGCACCGGGGGCTCTACCTCGCGCCGCCCACGCTCGCGGGCGAGCTCGACTACGACGTGGCGAGCGCGGTGGTGATGAACACCGCCGCGAGCCTCGACGAGGCCGTCGCGGCGCTCGGGCGCGTGCCCTGGCGCGGTGTGACGCTGCGCGAGGCGTGCCCGATGGTGCAGGCCACGCGTGCGCTGGCGGCGCTGCGTCGCGTGGCGGCGGCCGACCTGCGCGTGGTGCGCTACGAGGAGCCGGGCACCTACGCGTGGCGGGCCGACTACCAGACGATCCCCGCGAGCGGCGCGGCCGAGGCGTTCGCGGCGGGCGACGTCGCGTGCCGCAACCTCGCGTGCTCGTCGTCGCGGCCGGTGTGCACGGGCAGCTACGACGAGCCCGGCCCCGGCGGCACGGCCTACTGGTTCACGTGGGAGAGCGGGCGGCTCCGACTCGCCGCGTACGCGATCTACAACGGGTCGTGACGGAGGCCGTCACCCGACGGCGCGGGCCATCTCCGCGAGCTGGAGCACGGTGCGCCAGTTGCGCGCGGTGAGGGCCGAGCCCACGACGCGGTCGATGAGCGCGGGCGTGAGCTTCGACCGCGCCACGCCGGCCGCGTAGTGGAACCACAGCGCGTCACCCGCCGCCTCGATCCTCTCGCCGTGGGCGGCGCGCTGCCGCAGCGCCTCGACGGCGCCCTCGCGCGGAGGCCGCTTCGAGAGCCCGAGGAGCCCGAGGAGCACGTGGTTGGGGTCCGCCTCCGAGGCGTCGCGCAGGGGGTTGTCGTCGACGTAGGCGGGCCACTGCGCGGCCGTGCGTACGACGACCGCGACGGCGAAGCCGAAGCGCGCCTCGATGGCCTCTTCGAGCTTCGCCTCGACGGCCGCCGCGGCGCCCTTCGCCCTGAACACCACGTTGCCGCTCTGGATGTAGGTCTGCGCGTCGGCGAAGCCGAGCCCGTGGCAGAGCTCGCGCAGCGCCGCCATCGGGACCTTGTTGTGGCCGCCGACGTTGATGCCGCGAAGGAGCGCGATGAAGGTCGTCATGGGCGGTGCTCGCGGCGGGTCATTGACCCGCCCCCTCCGTCGCTTCTATCACAGGGGCGCCGAGAGGAACGGCGAGGTCGACACCGAGCGGATCGGCTCATGCCGCTCGATCGAGGCCGCGCGGCTCTCGGGAGAGAGGGCCGTATCGTGAAGCGAATCGTCAGCGTGAGCCTCGGCTCGTCGCGCAGAGACCACAGCGCGAGGGCCGAGATCCTCGGCGAAGAGGTCGTGGTCGAGCGCGTCGGCACCGACGGAGACATCGACAAGGCCATCGCGCGCATCCGCGAGCTCGACGGCCGCGTCGACGCCTTCGGCATGGGCGGCATCGACCTGCACGTGCACGCGGGCGGGCGGCGGTACACCTTCCGCGACGCGCGGCGCATCGCGGCCGCGGCGGTGCGCTCGCCCATCGTCGACGGCTCGGGGCTCAAGCACACGCTCGAGCGCCGCGTGGTCGCGCACGTCGACCGCCACGTCATGCCCCTGCGCGGCAAGCGGGTGCTCATGGTCTCGTCGGTCGACCGCTTCGGCATGGCCGAGGCCGTCACCGCGGCGGGCGCCGAGGTCGTGCACGGCGACCTGATGTTCGGCCTCGGCGTGCCCGTCGCGCTGCGCTCGCTGGCCAGCCTCGACCGGCTCGCGCGCGTCGTGCTCCCGGTCGTCACGCGGCTGCCCTTCACGTGGCTCTACCCCACCGGCGAGAAGCAGGAGCGCCGCGAGCCGCGCTTCGAGAAGTGGTTCGAATGGGCCGAGGTGATCGCGGGCGACTTTCTGTACATCGGTCGCCACATGCCCGACCGCCTGCCCGGGCGCACCGTGCTCACCAACACGGTCACCCCGCGCGACGTCGACGACCTCCGCGCGCGCGGCGTCGACACGCTGATCACCACCACGCCCAACCTCGGCGGCCGCTCGTTCGGCACCAACCTCATGGAGGGGCTGCTCGTGGCCACCGCGGGCCGCAGGCCCGAGGCGCTGACCCCCGCGGACTACGAGGCCTGGCTCGACCGCGCGGCCTTCGAACCCCGCGTCGAGCGGCTCCAGGCGCGATGACCCCGCGCTTCGCAGACCTCATCGACATGCTCGAAGCCCGCGCCGAGACGGGCGATGTGGGCTTCACCTTTCTCGACGACGGCGAGCGCGAGGGCGCGTCGCTCTCGTTCGCCGAGCTCGCGGCCGGGGCCCGCGCCGTCGCGGCGACCCTGCAGGCGCGCGGGCTCGCGGGCGAGCGCGTGCTCTTGATGTACCCGCCGGGGCTCGACTTCATCGCGGCCTTCTTCGGCTGCGTGTACGCGCGCGCCGTCGCCGTGCCCGTGTACCCGCCCGACCCCTCGCGCATCGAGCGGACGCTCCCGCGCCTCGAGGCCATCGCCGCGGACTGCGCCGCGAGCGCGCTGCTCTCGACGGGCGCCGTGCTCTCGATGGCCGAGCACCTGCTGCCGCTCGCGCCCGGCCTCGCGGGGCTCGTGCGCCTCGCGAGCGACGAGGCGCCGCCCGAGCGCGCGCGCGACTTCCGGCGCCCGACGGTCTCCGGCGACACGCTCGCGTTCCTTCAGTACACGTCGGGCTCGACCTCGCTGCCCAAGGGGGTGATGGTCAGCCACGCCAACCTCCTGCACAACGAGGCGCAGATCGAGCGGGCGTTCCGGCGCGACCCCAGCTCCGCGAGCGTGAGCTGGCTGCCGGTCTTTCACGACATGGGCCTCATCGGCGGCGTGCTCCAGCCCATCTACACGGGCTCGCGCACGTGGCTCCTCTCGCCGCTCGACTTTCTCGCGCGCCCCCTGCGCTGGCTCGAGGCCGTCACCCGGCACCGCGCGCACTCGAGCGGCGGGCCCGACTTCGCCTACGACCTCTGCGTGCGCAAGGCGCGAGACGCCGACCTCGACGCGCTCGACCTCTCGTCGTGGACCATCGCCTACAGCGGCGCCGAGCCCGTGCGCGCCGACACGCTCGATCGCTTCGCCGCGCGCTTCGCGCGGGCGGGGTTCCGCCGCGAGGCCTTCTACCCCTGCTACGGGCTCGCCGAGGCCACGCTGCTGACCACCGGCCGCTCGTCGCTCGACGCGCCGAAGACGCTCACGCTCCGCGCGTCGTCGCTCGCCGAGGGCCGCGCCGTCGACGCGCCCGAGGGCGCGACGGACGCGCGCGCGCTCGTCTCGTGCGGGCACGCGTGGCTCGGGCAGACCGTGGCGATCGTCTCGCCCGACGGCGGCGCGCGCCGCGCGGACGACGTCGTCGGCGAGGTCTGGGTGAGGGGAGCGAGCGTCGCGGCGGGGTACTTTCGTCGCGACGAGGAGACCGCGCGCACCTTCGGCGCCTTCGTCGACGGCGAGGGACCCTTTCTGCGCACGGGCGACCTCGGCTTCGTGCGCGACGGCGAGCTCTACGTCACGGGCCGCCTCAAGGACGTCATCATCGTCGCGGGCAAGAACCACTACCCGCAGGACATCGAGTGGACGCTGGAGCGCTGCGACGACCGCGTGCGGCGCGGCTGCGCCGCGTGCTTCTCCGTCGAGGTCGCGCGCGGCGGCGCCCGGAGCGAGCGCCTCGTCGCCGTGGCCGAGGTCGACGAGCGCCGCGGCCCGGTCGACGTCGACGAGCTCGCCGCGCGGCTCCGCGCCGCCGTCGCCGACCGGCACGGGCTCCGCCTCCACGCGCTCGCGCTGGTGCGGGCCGGCACGATCCCGAAGACCACCAGCGGCAAGATCCAGCGGGGCGCATGCCGCCAGGCCTTCGAGCGCGGCGAGCTCGACGAGGTCGGCCGCTGGTCCGCCCGCGCCTCGCGCGCGCCGTCGCCGCCGCCCGGCGCTGCGCGCGCGGAGGTCGCCGCCGCGGTGACCGAGGCGATCCGGTCGGTGCTCGAAGACCCGACGATCGAGCTCGACCCCGACGCGCCGCTCGCCGAGCTCGGCCTCGACTCGCTCGAGGTCGTGGAGCTCAAGGCCGAGGCCGAGCGCCTGCTCGGCAGGCCCGTGCCCGTCGCGTGGCTGACCGAGGCGCGGACGCTCCGCGAGCTCGCGCGCAGGCTCGAGGGCGACGCCGCGCGACGGCCGGAGCCCGCGGCGAGCGAGCGCGCGGGGGCGGCCGACGACGCCGCGCGCGACCCCTGGAGCGAGCACGTGAACCCTCACGTCGCGCGGCAGCTCCGGGCCTTTCGCCTCGACAAGCGCTACGTGCGCGGCGAGGGCTGCCACCTCGTCGACGAGGCCGGGCGGCGCTACCTCGACTTCACCGCGGCGTACGGCGCGCTGCCCTTCGGCTTCAACCCTCGGGAGGTGTGGGACGCGGTCGCGGACGTCTCGCGCGCCTCGCTCGCGACGCTCGTGCAGCCCTCGCTGCTCGACGCCGCGGGGCGCCTGGCGAAGCGGCTCGTCGAGCTCGCGCCGCCGGGCCTGCGCTACGTCACCTTCGCCAACAGCGGCGCCGAGGCCAACGAGGCCGCGATCAAGCTCGTTCGCTCCGCGACGGGGCGGCTCGGCGTCGTGTCGGCCGACAGCGGCTTTCACGGCAAGACCCTCGGCGCGCTCTCGGCCACGGGGCGCGCCACGCACCAGCGGGCCTTCGGCGCGCCGGCGCCCGGCTTCACGCGCGTGCCCTACGGCGACCTGCCCGCGCTCGCCGCGGCGCTCGAGCGCGGCGCGCGCGACGTCGCCGCCGTGATGCTCGAGCCCATCCAGGGCGAGGGCGGCATCCGCGTCGCCCCCGACGGGTACCTCGCGGGCGTGCGCGCGCTCTGCGACCGGCACGACGTGCTCCTCGTGCTCGACGAGGTGCAGACGGGCCTCGGGCGCACGGGGGCGCTCTTCGCGTGCGAGCACGAGGGCGTGACGCCCGACGTGATGACCCTCGCCAAGGCGCTCGGCGGCGGGCTGGTGCCGGCCGCGGCGGTGCTCTCGACCGAGCGCTGCTTCAACGAGGAGTTCGCGCTGCGCCACAGCTCCACCTTCGCGGGCAACGCGCTCGCGTCGGCCGTGGGGCTGCGGTCGCTCGAGCTCCTCACGCGCGACGACCGCGCGCTCGTGCGCCACGTGGCCGTGGAGGGCGCCGCGCTGCGCGAGGGCCTCGTCGCGCTGCGACGCCGCCACCCGTCGCTCCTCCGCGACGTGCGGGGGCGCGGCTACATGCTCGGCGTCGAGATCACGGGCGACCACGGGGATTTCGCCCGCCAGGGCATCCTCGGCGCGATGGCCGAGCAGGGCACGCTCGCCTACCTCCTGTGCAGCTACCTCCTGCACGCCGAGGGCGTGCGCCTCGCGCCGACGCTGCTGGGCTCTCGCGTGCTGCGCATCGAGCCGCCGCTCGTCGCGACGCGCGCGATGTGCGACGAGCTGCTCGGCGCGCTCGGGCGCTGCTTCGCGCTGCTGGAAGCGTGCGACAGCGCCGCGCTGGTCGCGCACCTCGCCGATCGCCCCGCGGGCGAGCGACGGCCCGAACCGTCGCCGATCAACGCCCCGCGGCGGCGCGTGGCGCGCCCCGCGAGCGACGGGGAGGAGGGGCGCTGGGGCTTCGTCTTTCACCCGCTCGACCACCGCAGCTACGTGGACTTCGACCCGGGCCTCGCGGGCCTCGGAGACGCCGAGCTCCGCGCCGTGATGAAGCGCCTGCGCGACGCGCCGCTGCGCGACACCGCGTCGACGCTCCTCATCGGCGCGGGCCGCATCGAGTCGCCCGCGGGCGCGGCCGCGTACGGCGAGCTCTTCGCCGTGCCCGCGACGGCCGAGGAGCTGCTCGAGATGCCCTCGGCCGACGCGGTGGCGCGGGTGCGCGAGGCCGTGGAGCTGGCGCGAGACCGCGGGGCGCGCATCGTGGGCCTGGGTGCCTACTCGTCGATCGTGACGAAGAACGGCGCGTGGCTCGGCGACGTGGGCGTGCCCATCACCACGGGCAACGGGCTCACCGTGGTGGCCGCCGTCGACATCGTGCTCCGCGCGGCCGCGGCGCTCTCGGTGCCGCTCGCGTCGAGCTGCGTCGCGGTCGTGGGCGCCACCGGGTCGATCGGTCGCGCGGTGGCGATCGAGCTCTGCCCCTTCGTCGAGCGCCTGCTCCTCGTCGGCAACCCGGCGCACCCGCAGCAGGCGATGGCCCGCCTGCGCGCCGTCGTCGAAGACCTCGTGGCGCACGTGTTCGGCGCGCAGTCGTCGACGCCGGCGCCCGGCACGCTGGCCGACGCGGTGGCCCGAGCCCGCGCGCTCCCCGTCGCGGAGGTCGCCGCGCGCCTCGTCGCCGAGGGCCGCGTCGCGCTGGTCGCCGACGAGCGCGCCGACCTCACCGCCGCGAGCGTCGTCGTCGCGGCCACGTCGAGCACGCACGCGCTCGTCACCCCGGCGCAGCTCGCGCGCGGCGCGATCGTCTGCGACGTCTCGAGGCCCTCGAACCTGAGCCCCGACCTCGCGACGGAGCGCCCCGACGTGCTCGCGCTCGACGGCGGCGGCGTCGCGCTGCCGAGGGGCTGCGACCTGGGCGTCGGCTTCGGCCTCGCGCCGGGGCTGCTCTACGCGTGCATGGCCGAGACGGCGCTGCTCGCGCTCGACCGCCGCTACCGCAACGGCAGCCTCGGCTACGACCTCTCGCACGAGCTCATCACCGAGCTGCGCGCGCTCGCCGGGCGGCACGGCTTTCAGGTGATGCCCGCGCGGGGCGGCCGCCCCCTCGAAGCGGGTGACTGGAGCCGCGCCCTCGAAGCGCGCCGCCGCGCACGCTCGACGCAGGTCACGTGAGGATCGGCCACCCGCGGGCGTGCGCGAGGCGGCGCAGGCCCCGGTCGGGGTGCACGGCGAAGGCATCGCCCACGAGCGCGAGGAGGGGTGCGTCGGACTCGCGGTCGCCGTAGGCGCGGGCGCGCGCGAGGTCGACGCCGTGCTCGCGCGCGAAGCGGGCGAGGTAGCGCGCCTTGGCCTCACCGCGGAGCGCCTCGCCGTCGATGGCGCCGCGGGCCACCGCCCCTTCGAAGCGCAGGCGCGTCCCTGCGGCGTGGTCGAACCCGAGCGCGTGCGCGACGATCGCGACCGCGACGTCGAGCGAGGCCGAGAGGAGGAGCGTGGCGTAGCCCGCGTCGCGATCGGCCCGGAGGCGCGCGGCCATCGAGGGCCGCACGCGCGGCAGCGCGCGCCGGGCGAGGAGGGGCTCCATCCACGCGCGGATCTCCGCGGCCGTCATGCCGGCGAGCCCGCGCGCCGCGAGCGTCTTGGTGTGGTCGTCGCCGACGAGGCCGAGCGCCCAGGCGGCCCCGCCGAGCACGATGCCGGCGCGGGCGCGCGCGGGGGCGTTCGAGCGCAGGACGAGCTCGGTGAGCACTATCGCGTGCGAGTCTCCGTCGAGCACGGTGCCGTCGAGGTCGTAGACCGCGAGTCGCATGGTGGATCAGAACGCGAGCCCGGTCTGCCGGGTGAGCGCCGCGGCGAGCGAGCCGAGCGCGACGTCCCACGACCGCGACGCGGCCTCGTCGCGGGCGCGCCGGGACCACGCCTCGATGCGCGCGGCCGTGGCGCCCGTGCGAATCGACGCGGCCAGCGAGCGCATGCCAGCCCCCGTCAGCCACGCGCCGGGGAAGAGCATGCCCAGCTCGCGCCCCGCGAGGCGCCGGAACCCGATCACGTCGGGCGCGATGACCGGGACGCCCGTCGCGAGGGCCTCCTCGGCCGTGAGCGAGAAGCTCTCGGTGTCGCTCAGGCTGAGGTACACGTCCGAGCGCGAGAGCTCCTCCGCGACCTCGCGGGGAGAGCGCCAGCCGAGGAGCGTGACCTCGGGCGCGGCTTCGAACGCGCGCCGCAGCTCGGGCGCCAGCGGCCCGTCGCCGACGACCGCCAGTTCGAACGCGAGCCCCTCGGCGCGGAGCGCGCGCACGAGCGGTGCGAGCAGGTGGGCGTTCTTCTCGCGCACGAGGCGGCCCACCGAGGCGATGCGCAGCGGCGCGCCCTCGGCGCGGGCGCGAGGGCGCGGGTGAAAGACGCCCGTGTCGACGCCGTTCCACGGGCCCGCGAGCACGGGGATGCGCACGCCCGCCGAGCGCACGTACGCTCGGGCCGCGTCGTCGACGGTGACGGCGAAGGGGAAGTTGTCGTTGTAGAGGCCCGACCAGATGCGCCGCGCGAGCGCCGTCGCCACGGGCGTGCGCCAGTACCACTGCGCGGAGCGCTCGACGTAGAGCGGCAGCAGCGTGTGGATGATCGGGATGGTCACGGCGCCGGCCCTGCGCGCGGCGTCGAGCCCGGCGACGCGCCGGGGGCGCCATGGGCGACCGAGGTCGGGCACGAGGCGGTCGGCGTTGTGATAGATCACCGCCGCGGGCGCGAAGCGATCGATCGCGGCGCCGACCTCCTCGGCGCCTCGCCGGGTCGGGGCGCGCGCCTCGGGGCGGTGCGGCGCGAGGGCGGCGCTCTCGAAGTCCGTGCGCTGCGCGCGCAGCGCGGGCTCGACGGCCGCGCGAAACACTCCGCGCACCTCGTCGGGGTACCTCGGGTGAATGAGCGCGACCTCGTGTCCCCGGCCCGCGAGGAACGCGACGTGCCGCTCCACGGCGATCGTGACCCCGCTCACCTCGGGGAAGAAGCCCTCGCTCAAGATCGCGATGCGCATGACGGCGGCGGATGGTCGCACGGATGGGCGCGGCCGCGACGCGGTCGTGCAATGCACTCGCGGCTTGTGCAAGCGCTTGTGCAACGCGCGCCCGACGCGGGGGTCGCGATTGTGCGCCCCGCGGGCCCGGTGCTAGCGTCGCGGCCCCGTGAAGGTGCCCCCTCCCGTCGGGCGCGCGTCGAGCGACGGCCTCTGGCAGAGCGTCTGCAAGCGCGAGCGCCGATGGCCTTGACCGTGGAGTTCGGCCCGACGACGCGATCCGCGCGCTCCTGCGGCGGGTGTCGCGCATCGACCCGCGGACGATCGGCGACATCAAGAGGTACTTCCGCGCGATGTGGATCGTCACCGACGCGACCGAGGGGACGGCGATGGACGAACTGGTGAGGCTCGCCGCGGAGCCGCGCGTGCAGCGCAACATCGTGGATTTTCTCGAGCACCAGAGGCTCCCGTGGGAGAAGCAGGGGGGCGACTCGTGAGCGCGGCGCTGGCGCAGGGCGGGCCGCTGCCCGGGCGGTCGTCGTGGCACCTGGCCGACCTCCTCGTGCGGGCGGCGGCGGGCGACGGCCGCGCGGTGCACGTTCGCCCCGACGGCAGCGAGCGCGCGCAGCCGTACGCGGAGCTCCTCACCGACGCGCTGCGCGTGCTCGGCGGCCTGCGTGCGCTCGGCCTGCGACCGCAGGACCGCGTGCTCCTGCAACTGACGCGCAGCGACGACTTTCTCGCGGGCTTCTGGGCGTGCGTGCTGGGGGGCTTCGTGGCCGTTCCGCTGGCGCCCGCGCCGAGCTACGAGGGCGGCGCGGCGGTGCACCGGCTGCAAGGCGCGTGGGAGCGGCTCGAGGGCGCGCTGGTGCTCTGCGGGGCCGAGTCGTACGAGGGCGTGCGCGCGCTGCGCTCGCCGACGGGCGCGGCGATGACGGCCGCGTCGATCGAGGCGCTGCGGCGCGCGGCGCCCGAGGCGCGCTGGGAGCCCGCGGACCCCGACGCGCTCGCGCTGATGCCGCTCACGTCGGGGAGCACGGGCGCGGCCAAGGCCGTGATGCTGAGCGGGCGCAACGTCGTGAGCATGGTGGCGGGCACGGTCCCGGCGCTCGGCCTCGGGGCCTCGGAGGTGGTGCTCAACTGGATGCCGCTCGACCACGTGGGCGCGCTGATCAGCCAGAGCACCGTGGCGATGGAGCTCGGCTGCGCGCAGGTGCTCGCGCCCACGGAGTACGTGCTGGAGCAGCCGCTCCGCTGGCTCGACCTGATCTCGCGCCACGGCGCCAGCATGTCGTGGGTGCCCAACTTCGTCTTCTCGCTCATCAACGACCGCGCCGCCGAGGTCGAGCGAGGCCGCTGGGACCTCTCGTCGGCGCGCGTGCTCCTCAACGCGGGCGAGGCCGTCGTGGCGCGCACGGCCCGGACCTTTCTGCGGCTGCTGGCGCCGCACGGCCTCCGCGACGACGCGATCTGGCCTGCCTTCGGCATGTCCGAGACCTGCTCGGGCATCAGCTACTCCGACGCCTTCTCGCTCGCCCGCAGCCGTGACGACGACGCGCTCGTGGACCTCGGCGCGCCCATCGCGGGCGCCTCGATGCGCGTGGTCGACGACGAGGGCGCGGTCGTCGAAGAGGGCCAGGTCGGGCGCCTCCAGGTGCGCGGCCTCTCGGTCACGCGCGGCTACTTCCGCATGGAGGCCCACAGCCGCGAGGTGATCGACGCCGAGGGGTGGTTCACCACCGGCGACCTCGCGCACCTGCGAGGCGGCCGCCTGACGCTCACGGGCCGCGAGAAGGACACGATCATCATCCGCGGGGTCAACCACCACGGCCACGAGATCGAGGCCGTGGTCGAGGAGCTGCCCGCGGTGGTCGCCGCGCACACGGCGGCCTGCGCGGTGCGCCGCGGCGGCCGCGACACCGACGCGCTCGCGGTCTTCTTTCACACGCCCGCGTGTGAGCCGCGCGAGCTCGCGGAGCGCGCGCGCGCCATTCGCCGCCACGTGCAGTCGCGGGCAAACGTGCACCCCGACCACCTCGTGCCCGTCGAGCCCCACGAGCTGCCGCGCACCGGCATCGGCAAGATCCAGCGCGCGGAGCTCAGGCGTCGCTTCGAACGGGGCGACTTCGACGAGGCCCTGCGCCGCCTCGCCGACGCCGAGGCCGCGGCGCGGACCGAGCCGGCGACGCCGCGCTCGACGCTCGAGTCTCAGGTCGCCGCGCTCTGGGAGCAGGTGCTCGGCATCGCCCGCGTGGGCCTCGACGACAACTTCTTCGAGCTGGGCGGGCAGTCGGTGCTGCTGGTGCAGCTCCACGCGCGCTTGAGAGAGGCCTTCGGCGCGCGGCTCTCGCTCGTGGAGCTGTTCCGCCACCCCACCGTGCGCTCGCAGGCCGAGCGCCTCTCGGGCGAGGCGCAGCACGCACCCATCGAGGCGCGCGCGCCGCGACGCGCGCCGCAGGCCGACGGCGACGTCGCCGTGATCGGCATGGCCTGCCGCTTTCCCGGCGCCGACGACCCCGAGGGCTTCTGGCGCAACCTGCGCGAGGGCGTCGAGTCGATCACCGCGTTCACCGAAGCCGAGGTGCTCGCCGCGGGCGTGCCGCCCGAGCTCGTGCGCGACCCGAGCTACGTGAGAGCGGGGCCCGTGCTGCGCGACGTCGAGGGCTTCGACGCCGACTTCTTCGGCGTGCCCGCGCGCGAGGCGGCCCTGATGGACCCGCAGCACAGGATCTTTCTCGAGTGCTGCCACGAGGCCTTCGAAGACGCGGGCTACGACCCGCGCCGCGTCGCGGCCCCCGTGGGCGTGTACGCGGGCGCGGGGATGAACACGTACCTCGTCAACCACGTGCACCGCGCGGGCGCGCCGCTCACGCTCGACTCGACGGGCGGCTTTCAGGTGATGATCACCAACGACAAGGACTACCTGCCCACGCGCGTCTCGTACAAGCTCGACCTCCGCGGGCCCAGCGTGAACGTGCAGACCGCCTGCTCGACCACGCTGGTGACCATTCACATGGCCTGCCGCGCGCTGCTCTCGGGCGAGTGCGACATGGCCCTGGCGGGCGGCGCGTCGGTGAAGGTGCCGCAGCGCACCGGGCACCTCCACCGCGAGGGCCTGCTGGTCTCGCCCGACGGCCGCTGCCGCGCCTTCGACGCGGGCGCGCGCGGCACGGTCTTCGGCAACGGGGCGGGCGCCGTGCTGCTCAAGCGCAAGGCCGACGCGCTCGCCGACGGCGACCGCATCTACGCCGTCATCAAGGGCACCGCGATCAACAACGACGGAGGCCAGAAGCTCGGGTACACCGCGCCCGGAGAGTCATCGCAGGCCGCCGTGGTGCGCGAGGCGCTGGCCGCGTCGGGCGTGGCGGCCGACTCCATCGGCTACGTCGAGGCGCACGGCACGGGCACCGAGCTCGGCGACCCGATCGAGGTCTCGGCGCTCACCCGGGCCTTTCGAGAGGGCACCTCGCGCGCGGGCTTCTGCGCGCTCGGGTCGGTCAAGACCAACGTGGGCCACCTCCAGATCGCGTCGGGCGTGGCGGGGTTCATCAAGGCCGCGCTGTCGCTCCACCACCGGCAGATCCCGGCCTCGCTGCACTTCGAACGCCCCAACCCCCAGATCGACTTCGAACGCAGCCCCTTCTTCGTCAACACGGCGCTGCGCGACTGGGCGAGCGACGGCGCGCCGCGGCGCGCGGGCGTCCACTCGCTCGGCATCGGCGGCACCAACGCGCACGTCGTCCTCGAGGAGGCGCCCGAAGCCCCGCGCCCCGTCGACCCCGCGGACCGCACCGAGCACCTGTTCGTGCTCTCGGCCCGCACCGAGGAGGCGCTGCGCGCGTCGGCGCTGCGCCACGCCGAGCACCTCGCGCAGCACCCCGCGCTGCCCCTCGGCGACGTGTGCTTCACCGCCAGCGCGGGGAGGGCCCACTTCGAGCGCCGCCTCGCCCTGGTCGCGCGAGACCCCGCGTCGCTCCGCGAATCGCTCGCGGCCTTCGGGCGCCGGGAGCCTCCGCGCGACGGCGTCGCGGCGGGCTCGCTCTCGGGGCGCGCGCGCCCGAGGGTCGCGTTCGTGTTCACGGGCCAGGGGGCCCAGCGGGCCGGCATGGGGCGCTCTCTCGACGAGGCGCAGCCGGCCTTTCGCGACGCGCTCGACCGATGCGCGGCGCTGCTCGACCCGCTGCTGCCGCGGCCGCTGCGCGAGGTGCTCTACGGCGCCGACGCCTCGCTGGAGGCGACCGTGTACGCGCAGCCCGCGCTCTTCGCGCTCGGGTACGCGCTCGCGTCGCTGTGGCGCTCGTGGGGCGTCGAGCCCGACGTCGTGCTCGGGCACAGCGTCGGGGAGCTCGCCGCCGCCGTGGTGGCGGGCCTGCTCTCGCTCGAAGACGGCTGCCGCCTCGTGGCCGCGCGCGGGCGGCTGATGCAGGCGCTGCCCGCGGGCGGCGAGATGGCCGTCGCCCACGCGCCTGCGTCGCGCGTCTCGGCCTCGCTGGAGCCCGGCGTCTCGGTCGCGGCGCGCAACGGCCCCGACAGCGTCACGCTCTCGGGCCCCGCGCCCGCGCTGCGCGCCACGCTCGCGCGGCTCGGGCGCGAGGGCGTCGAGGCCACGGCGCTGAAGGTCTCGCACGCGTTCCACTCGGCGCTGATCGAGCCGGCGCTGCCCGAGCTCGAGCGCGCCGCGGGCGAGCTCGATCTTCGCGCGCCGCGCGTGCCGATCGTGTCGACGCTCACCGGGCAGCGCGCGGGCGCGGAGATGGCCACGGCCCGCTACTGGGCGCGCCAGGCGCGCGAGCCGGTGGCCTTCGAAGACGCGATCGGTACGCTCGCGCGCGAGGGCGTCGACTGCGTGGTGGAGCTCGGCCCGGCCCCCGTGCTCATCGGCCTCGCGCGGCGCTGCGTGCCCGAGGCGTCGATCGACTGGCTGCCCTCGCTGCGCCCCGCGCGCGACGACCGGCGCTGCCTGCTCGACGCCCTCGCGACCCTCTACGTGCGCGGCGCCCCGGTCGACTGGGAGGGCGTCGCGCGCGACCGCCGCCCGCGGCGCGTGGGCCTGCCGACCTACCCCTGGCAGCGCGAGCGCCACTGGATCGACCCCGCGCCGCTCGCCCCCCCGACGCCGCGCGCCGCGCCGCGCCCGCTCGTGGGCGCGAAGGTCGAGACGGCCGTCGCGCACCCCGAGGTCGTGTTCGAGGCGCGCCTGGGCGACGAGGGCTCGTCGTACCTGCGAGCGCACAGGGTCTTCGATGACGCCGTCGCGCCCGCCGCGGCGTGGATCGAGATGGCGCTCGGCGCCGGGCGCGCGCTGCTCGGCACGGAGCGGCTCGCGCTCGAAGACGTGGTGTTCGCCCAGCCCCTGCGCGTCCCCGACGAGGGCGCGGTGACGGTGCAGACGGTGCTGCGCGAGGGCGGCGCGGGCGCGTACGGCTTCGAGATCCACGCGCGGTCGCTCGCGGCGGAGGGCGCGACGTGGACGCTGCACGCGACCGGCCGCGTGCGGCGCGGCGACGGTGAGCCCGCGTTCGAAGACGACCTCGACGCGCTCAAGCGCCGCTGCGCGAAGGCGATCGCGGCGGACGAGGGCTACCGCGAGCTGCGCGCGGGCGGGCTCGCGTACGGCCCCGCGTTCCGCGCGATGGAGGGCGTGTCGCTCGGCGAGGGCGAGGCCCTCGGGCGCGTGCGGCTGCCCGAGGCGGCGCCGCGCGACGCGTCGCACGACGTGCTGCACCCCGCGCTGCTCGACGGCTGCCTCCAGGTGTTCGTGACCGCGTCGCGCGCCGCGCACGGGGGCGCGCTGCGCCTGCCCTTCACCGTCGACCGGATGGAGCTCTTCCGCCGCGCGTCGGGACCGCTCTGGAGCCACGCGATCGTCGCGCAGGGCGGCGAGCGCATGACCCTCCGCGTCTACGACGACCATGGGTCGCCCGTGGCGCTGCTCGAGGGCGCCGCGCGCCCCGCGCGGCCGCAGGAGGCGCGCGACGTCGAGGCTCCCCCGCT
>JBDHVF010000105.1:0-14826 GCA_039809605.1 Polyangiales bacterium
GCGCGCGCGGGCTCGCGGCACGCCACGGCGCAGAGGGCCAGGGCGAGCGGCGCGGCCCTCATGACGTCCTCCCGGCGTCGACGCCCGCCATGCGCAGGGCGCCGAACTCGACGGGCACGGCGACCTTGAGCATGAGGGTGAGCACCAGCGCGCCGGCGGCCCACACGCCCGCGCACACGAGGGTCTCGACGAGCGAGGGGCTGTACTCGACGATCTCGCCGAGCGAGCTGGGGATGAAGCCCGGGATCACGTGGCCCATGCCCTTCTCGATCCACATGCCGACGACCGTGGCGCCGCACGCGCCGAGCAGCAGGCGCCTGCGGCGGTGCAGCGGGCCGAGCGAGAGCACCGTCGCCGAGAAGATGTCGAGCGCGATGGAGAGCCACATGTACGGCACGAGCTTGTGGTGGCCGTGCAGCCCGAAGAGGGCGTAGCGCAGCGGCGCGGTGTGCACCGTGGCCCCGTAGAACTCGGTGAACACCTCGGCGCCGAAGAGAAAGAGGTTGGCGTACACGGCGCCCGTCACGATCATGCGCAAAAGGGCCATGGTCTCGTCGCGCACGGGCACGGCCATGCGCTCGCGCAGCACGGTGAGCACCACGATGAGCACCGCGGGGCCCGAGCCGAAGGCCGAGGCGACGACGCGCGGCGCGAGCACGGCGGCGTGCCAGTGGGGCCTGCCCGCGAGGCCGCAGTAGAGGAAGGCCGCCACCACGTGGATGGCCACCGCCCACACGATCGCGGCGGCGAGCACGGGGAAGTACTTCCGCCGGTCGAAGCCGCGGCCGCGGAAGCGCGCCACGAGGGCGTAGGTGGCGAGGTAGAGGTTCAGGGCGAGGTAGCCGTTGAGCACCACCACGTCCCACGAGAGCAGCGAGATGGGGAAGTTGAAGCGCCCGATGGCCGGGATGAGGTGCCACGCGCGGTCGGGCCTCCCGATGTCGACGACGACGAAGAGCATGCCCATGGTGAGCGCCGCGATGGCCATCACCTGCCCGACGATCACCAGGTCGGCCGCCTGGTGGTCGCGCCGCAGGTAGCTCAGCGCCACGAGCACGAGCGCCGCCGACGCGAGGCCCACCGTGTACGAGAAGTTGGCGATGTACGCGCCCCAGGGCACCTGGTCGGTCATCGCCGTCGCGGCCATGCCCACGCGGAGCTGGTGCGTCCACGCGAGCGCGCCGAGCGCGATCCACGCGCAGAGAAAGGCCACCCAGCGGTAGTACGTCGCGCTGCCGCGCGTCACCTCGACGGCCGAGGCCCTCACGAACGCGACCAGCTCCCTCACCCTCCGCGCGCCCATCGCACCGCCTCCCTCAGTCGTCGAAGAAGTAGTAGAAGCGCGGCAGCGTGCCGGCCTCCTCGTGGAGCACGTACACGCGCTTGGTGTCGATCACCCGCCGCACCTCGCTGTTCGGGTCGAGCAGGTTGCCGAACTTGCGCGCGCCCGTCGGGCACGCCTCGAGGCAGGCGGGGTACTCCCCTCGCCGCACGCGATGCACACAGAAGGTGCACTTCTCGACCACCCCCGCGGGGCGGAGACGGTTCGAGAGGTAGCCCTGGTCGGGGTTGATCTCCGACGGCCTGATGTCGGGCTCGGCGAAGTTGAACCTCCGCGCGAAGTACGGGCACGCGGCCTCGCAGTAGCGGCACCCGATGCACCAGTTGTAGTCGACCACGGTGATGCCGTCGGGCTCGGTCCACGTGGCGCCCACCGGGCAGGCCTTCACGCAGGGCGCGTCGCGGCACTGGTGGCACTGCACGGGCATGTAGAAGTGCCCCGGCGCGGGCACCGGGCCTTCGTAGTTCGTCGTCGAGCGCTCCACGTCGAGCGAGCCCGACTCCATCTGGAGCACCTTGATGTAATGGATCTCGGGGTCGCGCGAGGGGTTGTTCTCCTGCACGCACGCGTACTCGCAGCGGCGGCAGCCCACGCAGGCCGAGAGGTTGAGCGCGTAGCCGTACTCGACGCCCTGCATCGGCGCCGGGTCGCTCACCTTCACGCGCACGCCGTAGCGCCGGCGCACGTCGTCTTCGAGCCTCGCGAAGATCGCGCGCTTGTCCTCGTCGGTCAGGCGCTTGTAGTGCTGCTGAAAGAACGCCTCCCACTGGCTCGAGTGCCCGCCGCCGCCGCAGCCCGAGGCGCAGGCCGCGGTGGCGCCCGCGCCGACGGTGGCGAGAAAGCGTCGCCGCGTGACCTGCGCGCGGTCGAGCGCCTCGGCGAGCTGCGTGGCGTCGTCGTCGTGGTCGCTCATGATCGGTGTCCTCCGTGCGGCAGCGCGCGGTCGTGGGTGGGCGGCGGCAGCGGGTCGAACGTGGGCCGCTGCGGCGCGTGGGGGTCGTGGCAGGCGGTGCAGCTCCGTCGCGCGCGCGCGCCCGACCACGAGCCCGTCTGCGAGCCGTGGATGCCGCGGTTCCAGTCGCGGAGCTTCTCCGCGTGGCACTGGCCGCAGAGCCGGTACGACTCGTCGAACGAGACCGTGTCGCCCGTGAAGAGCCGCAGGCGGTCGAGGTCGGCGAGCGAGTGACACGCGTCGCACCAGCGCAGCGTCGGCCCGTGGTGAAGCACCCGGCCCGTGTGGAACTCCCGCATCTCGCGCACCGTGGGGTCGGCCACGCGGCGCGCGTGGCAGCGCTCCATGCAGGGGTACGTGGCGAGCCGGGGCGTGCGCGCGAGCACCACCACGGCGCCCGCGTCGGGCGGCGGCGCCAGGGCGCGGGGCCTGTCGGCGCACGCAGCGACCAGGGCTGCGGCGCCGACGAGGGCGCGCGATCGCGGGCGGAGGGCGGGCACGGCGACGTCTCCCTTCAGCGGACCGGCGGGTGCGAGGTCGAGACGGCGTAGAGGCGGCCCGGGCCGTGGCAGGTGGCGCACGACTCGACGCCCGACGCGGCGGTGTTGATCTGCGCGTGGGCGATCGACGCGGGGCCGTCGTGGCACGAGGTGCAGGCGCGCGCGCTCGGCGCGGCGTACGTCTCGCCCGCGTGGCAGGCCGAGCAGTTGGTGAGCGACTGCGGGAAGCGCACGTGCGAGAAGTCGTTGGCGCGGCCGCCGTTGCCGTAGATCACGAAGGGCGTGCCCGCGGCCACGCTCGGCAGGTCGGCGCCGCGGTGGATGCGGTGCACGAGGTTCGAGAACTCGATGGTCACCGGCGCGCCCGCGGTGCTCGGGCGCTGCGCGGCGTCGGTGGCGCCGGGCGCGTGGCACATCACGCAGTACTGCGGGTTGTCGATGCGGTTGCGGCCGTGCAGCGCCAGCTCGCTGTGGCAGGCGTTGCAGCGCGCGACCTCGACCACCTGGCGGCGCGGGGTCACCGGGCCCCCGCTCACCGAGCCGTAGAACACCGGGTTCACCGCGCCGTGGCGGAAGGTCGTCGTGGCGGTGAGGTTCTCGGTGCGCTGCGCCTCCAGGCCCACGGCCCACGTGCCCGCGGCGGTCGCGGGCAGCGCCGACGACGCGGGCGCCGCCCAGCGGAAGCGTCCGCCGCCCAGGCTCGTCGCGGTGCCCACGGCCCCCGTGCCGATCGCGCCGAGCGCGCGCCCGCCCGCGGCGTAGTCGGGCGCCGTCGGGCCCTGGATGAGGAAGGCCAGGCGCGAGAGCTGCGCGAGGTCGGTGATGGGCGCGCCGTCGCGCGTCGCGAGCGTGAAGTCGACCGTGGGCGCGCTGCCCGGCGTGAGGCCCGTGACGCCCGTGATGGTCGCGGCGACGGTGGGCGCGCCCGCGCGGCGCTGCGGGGGCGTGTGCTTGTCACGGATGCCGCTCAGGCCGCCCGTCTCGCGGTGGCAGACGGTGCACTGCGTGGTGCTCACCATGCCGGGCGGGTGGGCCGTGTAGCCCGCGGGCGGCGTGCCGTCGGCGATGTACGTGCGGTCGTGGCAGCTCTGGCACGCGGCGGGCGAGGGGCGCTGCGCGAAGCGCGCCGAGTCGGGCGCGGCGGTGCCGGGCGTGTGGCAGGTCTCGCAGTTGCGGAGGTCCTGGGGATAGGCCACCTCGCTGAAGTCGGCGACCGAGCCGCGGTAGCCCACGATGCGGTAGTGCGTGCCGCCCACCACGCTCGGCAGCGTCTCGCCGCGGTGGATCTTGTGGATCATCACGTTGAACGCGAGGCTGTTGCCCGTGTCGGGGTCGGTGAGCTCCTCGGTGTGGCAGCGCACGCAGACGGGCGCGTCCATGCGCGAGCCGCCGTGGGCGCGCACGCGGGCGTGACAGCCGTTGCAGCCCGCGGGGTCGACCATGCGGATCGACACGGGCGTTCCCCCTGCGGGCACGAAGTCATAGATGGTGTTGACCACCGCCGCGGGGTCCGACGAGAAGAGCCCGAGCCTGCGGCCCTGCGCGGTGATCGAGAGCGTGTGCGAGCGGTCGAAGCCCGCGGGCGCCGTCGTCGCGAGGCGGAAGTCCCACGACCCGTCGGCGCGCTGCGTGAGCCGGTCGCGCGCGACCGTGCCCGAGCGCATCGCCCACTCCATGCACGACTGGCGCACGTCGGCGTGCGGCGCGTCGGCCGGGCACGTGGTGAGCGCGCGGTAGCGCTGCGGGCGGCCCATGTCGTCGAGCACCACCTCGCTCACCATGAAGCCCAGCGTGTCGGTGTCGTCGGGCGGCAGCACCTGCGAGCGCGCGTCGCGCAACACGAAGTGCACCGACACCGCGCGGTCCTCCGCGAGCGTCGCGTCGAGGATCGTCAGCGTCAGGCCCGCCGCGGGGAAGCGCCCCGCCGGCCCCTGCGGACCCGCGTCTCCCGCAGGCCCCTGCGGCCCCGCGTCGCCCGGCGGGCCCTGCTCGCCGCGCGGCCCCTGCTCACCCCGCGGGCCCTGCGCGCCCGCGTCCCCGGTGTTGCCCTGAGGCCCCTGCGCGCCTGCCGTCCCGTCGTCGCCGCAGCCCGCGATCGCGAGCAGCAGCGTGCCCAGCAGCCATCCTCGTACGTCGCGCATCTCCAACACCCTTTCCGTGTCCAGGCGACGCGTGAGCACGCTTCAGGCCACCGCGCATCCCCCGCTGCGATCCGTCATCGCGCCTTCGACGACCCGCGAATGCCGTGCGTCGGGCACCGCGTGCATGAGCGTCGTTCGTGAGTCTTGATTGCCCCACCCCCCTTGCGCGCGGTGCTTTCAGGGCTTTCGAGGCGCTCTCCAGCGGGGTACGTCGAGTGCAGAGCGCTCGCGCGTCCCCCACGGAGGGAGTAGCTGCGTTGGTGAACCGAACCCTCGATCGACTCGCGCTCGCGCTGTGCGTGACGGCCCTCGTTGCGTGCGAGGGGCCCGTCGGTCCGCAGGGGCCTCGTGGCGAGCGCGGGCTCCAGGGCCCGCCCGGCGCGGACCTCGACGCGTCGCCCGTGGCAGACACGGGGCCCGGCGACGGCGCGGGCGACGGCGCGCTGCCCCCCTACGACGGCGCGTACGACGCGGGCGTGATGACCGACCCCCGCGGGGTCTGTCAGAGCTGTCACCCCGGCCTCGACGTGACGGCGCTCAACCTCATCGGCATCCACGACGCGAACTCGCGGCGCTACCTGCCCAACTGCCTGCACTGCCACGCAGACATCCTCCAGCGGCCCACGCGCTACCCCGAGATCCACCGGAGGATGGTCCCGTACACGGGCACCTTCCGCGGCAGCGTGCGCAACGAGGACTGCACCTTCTGCCACCGCAGCGTGGAGTTCGGCGGCAACCGCTCGGCCGCGAACCTCCGGCGCCAGGTCGCCGCGAGCGCCTGCGCGGGCTGTCACGCCAACGGGCGATGGGACTACTACCTCCCGTAGCGGGAGCGCACGAAGACGGACCGACGCGATGAAACCCCACGAGCCCGATTCGAGCGACACGACCCCCGAGCGCGCGCACGGCGTCGAGCGCCGGGTGTTCCTCAAGGTGATGGGCGCCGTCGCCGCCGCCGCCGCGGGCGCCACGCCGCTCGCCCTCGAGGTCCGCGACGCGCTCGCCGACCCCGACCCCCCCGACAACGGCGCAGCGACCGCGTACATCCACTCGACCTGCCGTCTCTGCGAGGCGCACTGCGGCCTCAAGGCCAAGGTCGTCGGCGGCGTCGTGGTGAAGCTCGAAGGCAGCCCCTACAGCCCCGCGTCGCGCGGCGCCCCGCTGCCCTTCTCTCGCGCGCCCGACGCGACGCGCGGCGAGTTCGGGCGCCTCTGCGCGCGCGGCCAGGCGGGCGTGCAGCACCTCTACGACCCGCACCGCGTTCAGCACCCCATGCGCCGCGTCGGCGCGCGCGGCGCCGGCCGCTGGGAGACCCTCACCTGGGACCAGGCCTTCCGCGAGATCGGCATGCGCATCAACGCGCTGATCCCCTTCTCCGACAGGGCCTCGCGCAACGTAGACCCCGCCTCGCCCGACCTCGGCCGCGCCGCCAACCAGCTCGTGTACGCGCCCGGCTCGTCGCTCGACCGCGTGCTCGCCGAGCGCATCTTTCGCAGCGGCTACGGCACCGCGAACTGGGGCCTCGGCGACGCCTCGCTCCGCCGCGGCAACGGCGCGGCCGTCACGGCGCTCGCCACGCGCGACCACGTCACCGGCGCCGAGGGCGTGGCCGACCTCGCGCCCGACCTCACGCGCGCAGCGTACGTGATCGTGTTCGGCCCCGACCCCGCGGGCTCGGTCAACCTCGCGAGAGGCTTCGCCGACCTGCGCGACCCGCGCCGCACCGGAGGCGCCGGACGCCTCGTCGTCGTCGACCCCCGCCTCTCGAACGCCGCCGCGCGCGCCGACCAGTGGGTGCCCGCGCGCCCCGACGGCTACGCCGCGCTCGCGCTCGCCATCGCGCGCGTGATGATCGCGGGCGACCGCCACGACGCCGCGTACCTGCGCAACGCCAACAAGGCCGCGGCCACGGCCGCCTCGCGGCCCACCTACTCCGACGCGACGTGGCTCGTCGTCGTCGAGCCCGGACACCCCTCCGAAGGCCGCTGGCTCACGCCCGCCCTCGCGGGCCTCACGCCCGTCACCGACGCGCGCGACCCCGTGTGCGTGCGCGACGCCGACGGCGCCGTCGTCGAGGTCGAGGTCGCGGGCGCCGGAGCGCGGGCCGTGGTGGGCAGGCTCCTCCCCGCGGACCCGGGCGTCGACACCATCACGGTCAACGGCCTGCGGTGCCGCACGGCCTTCTCGCTCTACCGCGCGGCCGTGTTCGAGCGCTCGCTCGACGAGTACGCGCGGCTCTCGGGCGTCGACGTCGCCACCCTCACGCGCCTCGCCAACGACTTCGCCGCCGCGGGGCCTCGCGCGGTGGCGTGGTGCGACCGCGGCGCGCTCCGAAGCACGGCGGGCGCGTACGCGCAGCTCGCGGCGCTCTCGCTCGACTGGCTCGTGGGCAACGTCGACCGCGCGGGCGGCCTCGGCCGCGGCGGCGGCGCGTGGGACGACCGCGCGAGCACGGGCGGCACGGACCTCGGCGCGGTCACGGGCGCGGTCACCCCCGCGGGGCCTCGCATCGACCGCGCGGGCGCGGACTACGCCGCGACGCGCTCGTACCACCGGGGCTACCCCGCGCCGAGGCCGTGGTTCCCCTTCGCGGTCGCGGGGAGCTGGCAGGAGCTCGTGCCCGGCATCGAAGACGCGTACCCCTACGCGGCGAAGGCGCTCATCATGGCGGGCGACGCGTGGCCCTACGAGGTGCCCGGCGGACGCGCCGCGTGGGAGCGCGTCGCGCGCGACGAGACGCGCCTGCCGCTGCTCGTGGCGATCACCCCCGTGATGAACGAGGCCGCGGCCTGGGCCGACTACGTGCTGCCCGAGGCCACGTACCTCGAGAGCTGGGGCGTGCCCTCGCTCGGCGCCGACGTGCCCGTGCGCGCCACGCCCACGCAGCAGCCCGTGGCCGGCGCCTACGACGGAGCCCCCATCGGAATGACCTCGTCGTGGCGCTTCAACCCCGAGGCGCGCAACGAGTACACGCCTGTGGTGCCCGACGCGAAGATGCACGCCGACATCCTGCTCGGCATCGCGCGCGCGATCTCGCCCACGCTCCCCGGCCTCGGCGCGGGCGCCCTCGGCTCGCGCCCCCTCGACCGCGCGTGGGACCTCTACCGCGCGCGCTTCGAGAACGTGGCGCGCAACGTCGGCACCGGGCTCACCGGGGCATCGATCGCGGTGGGCGACGTGCTCGCGCGCGGCGGCGCCTTCGCCCCGCCCGAGAGCGCCCTCGACGCGATGAACCCCGCGCTGCTCGCGAGCCGCCACGGGGGCGTCGTGCACTTCTACCTCGAAGCCCTCGCCGCCACGCCCGACCCCGTGACGGGGCGCCGCCCGCGCGGCGTGGCCTACGCGAAGGCCCCGCAGCACCTCGACGGCTCGCCCGTGCGCGACGAGGGCTTCCCCTGGCAGCTCGTGACGTACGCGCCGCCGTGGCACGGCACCGCCGAGGCGAGCGCGAGCCCGTGGCTCACGGCCATCGACCCCCACAACTGGGTCGAGCTCTCGCCCGCCGACGCGCGCACGATCGACGTCGAGACCGGCGACCGCGTGCGCGTGGTGTCTCCGTCGAACCCCGCGGGCGTCGTGGGCGTGGTGAAGGTCGTCGAGGGCCTGCGCCCCGGCGTGGTGGCCGTCGCCCACGGGTACGGCCGCTGGGAGAACGGCGCGCGCGTGTTCCGCGTCGACGGCCGCGCGGCAGGCGGAGACGCGACGCGCGGGCTCGGCGCGGCGCCCACGGGCGTGATGCGCCTCGACGCGTGGGCCCGCAACGCCCCCCTCGAAGACCCCGTGGGCGGCGGCGCTGCGTTCAACGACACCTGGGTCCGCGTCGAGCCCGTGGTCGGGCGGTAGGAGGCACCTTCGATGGCTCAGTTCGGATGGATCCTCGACCTCCGCCGCTGCGACGGCTGCCAGGCGTGCTCGGTCGCGTGCCGCTCGGAGATGAACACCGAGCCCACGGCCTCGCCGCTCGTCATCCGCAACGGGCGCCCCGTGGAGGTGAACTACCGCGCGGTGCTCACGGTCGAGAGCGGGAGCTTCCCCTCGGTGTCGCGCGTCTTCGTGACGATGGCGTGCAACCACTGCGCGGCGCCCTCGTGCCTGCCCGCGTGCCCCGTGAACGCCGTGATCAAAGACCCTGGCACGGGCCTCGTGCACATCGACCAGGCGCGCTGCACGGGCTGCCGCTACTGCGAGTGGGCCTGCCCCTACGGCGCCGTGCGCTTCAACGAGGCCACGACGAAGGTCGAGATGTGCAACGGCTGCTCGCACCGGCTCGTGCAGGGCCTCGAGCCCGCGTGCGTCACCACGTGCCCCACGGGCGCGCTCCAGTGGACGCGCGAGTTCACGGGTGACAACGGCTCGCCCCCCGCGGGCTTCGCCGACCCGGCGTACGTGCGCCCGTCGATCCGCTTCCTGCCGCCATGAGCGACGAGGGCGACGCGTTCGTGAGAGACCTCCTGCGCGTGGTGTCGGCGCTCACGCTCTCGCCGCCCACCGCCTCGCTCGTCGCGGCGCTCACCGACCCCGACGCGGCCGCCGTGGTGGGCTCCGTGGCGGGCGACGGCGCGCGTCGGGCGCTCGATGACATCCGAGGGCTCGCGTGGGGCGACGCGCTCCGTCAGGAGTTCTTCGACCTGCTCGCCACCCCCACCGAGCGCTACCTCGCGCCCTTCGAGTCGGTGTGGTGCGACCCTCGCGAGGTCGACGGCGAACGCGTGACGGGGCTGTTGGGTGGCCCGAGCGCCGTCGCGGTCGCGCGGGAGTACGCCCGACACGGCTTCACCCTCGGCGTGCCCGAGCAACCCGACCACCTGGGGTGTGAGCTGGCCTTCCTCGCGGCGCTCTCCGACCGCGACGCCGCGTCGGACTTCGCGCGAGCCCACCCATTGCGCTTCGCCCGCGCGCTCGCCGAACGCGCTTCGGGCGACCGCGACGCGACGCTCTACCCCGCGGTGCTCTCGCTCGCGGCGGCGCTGGTCGACCGCGTCGCGGGGTGACGACGCGCTCACGCTCGTGCACATCTCCGCGGTACCGTCGCTGCCCATGAGCGAGACACGGGCTCCCTCGTCGCGCGCGGTGGCCGTCACGGTGCTGGTCGCGGCCCTCGGGTACTTCGTCGACATCTACGACCTCCTGCTCTTCACCATCGTGCGCGTGAAGAGCCTTCAGGAGCTCGGCGTGCCCGTCGCGCAGAGCCTCGACACGGGGCTCGAGCTGCTGTCGATCCAGATGTGGGGCCTGCTCGCGGGGGGCCTCGCGTGGGGCGTGCTCGGCGACAAGAAGGGCCGCCTCTCGGTGCTCTTCGGGTCGATCCTCCTCTACTCGGTGGCGAACATCGCCAACGCGTTCGTGCACTCGGTCGACGCGTACCGCGCGTGGCGCTTCATCGCGGGCGTCGGGCTCGCGGGCGAGCTCGGCGCGGCCGTCACGCTCGTCACCGAGATCATGCCCGCGCGCTCGCGCGGCTACGGCACCGCCGTCGTCGCGGGCGTCGGGCTCCTCGGCGCCGTCGCCGCCGCGCTCGTGGGACGCAACTTCTCGTGGCGCACGGCCTACCTCATCGGAGGCGCCCTGGGCTTCTGCCTCCTCGCGCTGCGCATCCGCATGTTCGAGTCGGGCCTCTACGACCGGGTGCGCGAGGGAGACGCGCGGCGCGGCGACGTCACCATGCTCCTCTCGCCCCCGGCGCGGCTCTTCAAGTACCTGCGGTGCATCCTCATCGGGCTGCCGATCTGGTACGTGGTGGGCATCCTCGTGGCGTCGGCGCCCGAGTTCGCGCGCACCTTCCACGCGCCCGGCGCGCTGCGAACGCCGAGCGAGATCACGCCCGGCGACGCGGTGCTCTTCTGCTACGTGGGCCTCGTCGCGGGCGACCTCACGAGCGGCGCCGTGAGCCAGGTCGTCGGCAGCCGGCGCAAGGTGGTGGCGGCCTTCCTCGCGATCACGGCGGCCTGCGTGGGCGTCTACCTCACGCTCGACCGGCCCTCGACGGCGACCTTCTACGCCGTGTGCGGCGCGTTGGGCTTCGGCATCGGGTACTGGGCGGTGTTCGTCACGGTGGCTGCTGAACAGTTCGGCACCAACCTCCGCGCCACGGTCGCCACGAGCGTGCCCAACTTCGTGCGCGGCTCGGTGCCGCTGCTCACCATGAGCTTCAAGTACCTGCGCGACGGCGCGGGGCTGGGGCTCGTCAAGAGCGCCCTGGTGCTCGGCGCGGCGTGCAGCGCCGTCGCGCTCGCGTCGCTCTGGGGCCTCGAAGAGACCCACGGCAAGGAGCTCGACTACCTCGAGTGATCGATGCGGTGGTGAGCCGAGAAGGCGGCGCTTCAGCGTGTCGCGCCCGTCTTCTGGCCGACCAGCTCCTTGGTGTACGTGTTGAGGGCGCCCGCGCGAACCGAGGTCTTCAGCTTGTTCATGGCCGACACGCTCGCATGGCCGCACGCTGCGGTCGAGCATCGCCTTCTCACGGCGCGAGTGCTCGGAGAACGCCGACGGTGGGCAGATCGATCTCGATGAGGCGCTTCGAGAGGTCACTCATCGGATTCACCGCAGAGGCGCGGAGGACGCAGAGAAGAGGAGGGGGCGGCCGGGAACTGGTTCACGACGCGCTTGATGCCCTGCCGAAGCGTGGGGACGTTGAAGTTGATGAGCAGGCCGAGGGGGAGGTGCATGAGTTTGAGGTAGGTGAGCACCTGCGCGAGGTGCACGGGCAGAAGGTGGTCGACCGCCTTCAGCTCGACGACGAGCCGCCCCTCGACGAGGAGGTCGAGCCGGTACCCGCACTCCAGCGCGATGCCCTTGTAGACCACGGGCAGGAGCTTCTGCCGGTCGAACCTCAGCCCGGCCAGCGTGAGCTCGTGGGCGAGGCACTCTTCGTACGCTGACTCGAACAATCCCGGGCCGAGGTGCCGATGTACCTCGATGCACGCGCCCACGACTCGCCCCGAGAGATCATTGAACCCGCGCGCCTCGTCCCCCGTGATCATGACCTCAGCGCGCTCCTCACATTGCCCGCTTCTTCCTCGGGGCGCCCTTTCGTTCGCGCACCACCCCCGCTCACCACCCTTCCCACGCTCACGTCCTGCCCCTCTCCTTCTGCGCTCTCTGCGCCTCCGCGGTTCACTTCTCTTCTCTCCGCAGAACCTCATCTGCACTCATGCATCCGCGGGCAGTCACGCATGCGCGCATGCCCGCGGCGCTGCGATCCCCCGCTACAGCGGCACCGCCCCGCCGTGCACGAGGTGGAGCGTGCGCAGCGGGTGGAGCGCGGCGCACGCGGCGAGCACGCCCACGGTGGTCATGCAGTCGGCGATGGCGCGGTGCGACGGGGGGTCGGGGATCTTCAACCAGCTCGCGAGCGTCGAGAGCTTGTGGTTGGGGGCTTGCGGAAAGACCCTGCGCGCGAGGCGCAGCGAGCAGAACATCGGGATGTCGGGGCGCCTCATGCCCACGCGCAGGAGCTCGCCCGCGAGGATGCCCCGGTCGAAGGCCGCGTTGTGGGCCATGAGCGGGCGTGTGCCCACGAAGTCGAGGAAGGCCGGCAGCACGACCCGCGCGAGCGGCGCGCCCTTCACCATGGCGTTGGTGATGCCGTGGATGCGCACGACGTAGCCGGGGATGGGCTCCTCGGGGTCGACGAGCGTCTGGAACTGCGCGACCACCTTGCCGTCTCGCACGTGCAGCGCGCCGAGCTCGACGAGCCTCGCGCCGTGACCCGCGCCCGTGGTCTCGGTGTCGACGATGACCACGTCGGTGAGGGGCGCGTCGGGCGCCGAGAGCTTCGCGAACCCTCCGCGCACCGCGCCCTTCTTCACGGGCGGAGGCTTCGGCACCGCCGCGGGGTTGAGCCCGATGCCAGGGAGCAGCGGCGTCGCGCCCACGGCCACGGGCTTCGCCGCGACGCGCGGCGCGGGCTTCACCGGCGCGGGCGCAGAGGGCGCAGAGGAGAGCGGGAGCAGCGCGAGGGGCTTCGGGCCGAGGGGCGCGGGCTCCGCGGGGGCGGGCTCCGCGGGCGCGTGCTGGGCCATCGCCTTGCGGATGAGCGCGATGGTGCGCGGGTCGAGGCGCTTCTGCATCTCCGTACCGTCGCGCCGATGTTCTCAGAGACTCGCGGCGAACGCCACGAGGGCCCGCCACCAGCGCGCCAGGGCCTCGGGCCGCTGCTGCATCGCGCGCCCCCACGGCCCGTACGCGCCGCCCGCCCAGAACACCACGCGCCCCGCGCCCGCGCGCCACCCCGCCACCAGCGGAACGAGCTCGCCCGCGCGCTCCGGCGACGCCGCGCGCACGCGCACCGGCACCCTCGCGGCGCTCGAAACGCGCAGCCCCATCGCGCCGTGCACGAGCCTCGCGTCGCGCGTCGCGAGCGCTTCGAAGCGGGGATCGTCGGCGATCACCTCGGCGCCGCCGCCGGGGAACTCCTCGCAGTGCGCCGGGCCTTCGAGCGGCTCGACGAGCGCGCCGAGGTGCTTGCGCGCGAGCTCGAGGCCGCCGCGGTCGCCGCAGAAGAGCAGCCACGCGCCCGCGCCGAGCGCGTCGTGCAGGGCGGCCACGGCCTCGCGCAAGGACGCGTCGTCGGGCGCGCGAAAGAGCCCCACGCCCGCGACCACCACGTCGGGCCGGTCGAGGTGCGCGCCCGAGGCCGCGGGGGCGTAGTCGTACAGGAGCTCGCCGGTGCCCCCGAACGCGGCGCCGAGGGCCGTGCCGAGGTCGCACTCGCGGCGCAGCTCGTAGGGGTGCCCCGTGGGCTGTCGCGTGAGAACGAGCGCCCTGCACGCGCCGGGCTTCGCCTCGGCGGCGAGCGCCTCGCGGTCGCGCGCGTCGGGCGGCAGCGCGTGGTCGGGGTCGAGGTCGCACGAGAAGAGCCGCTGCGCGGGGTCGCGCGCGAAGGCGGCGAGCGCGCCCAGGTGCGGGCCCAAAAGGTCGTAGAGGGCCCGCGCCGTGCGCCGCGCGTCGTCGTCGGAGGAGTACCCCCGCGAGAGCGTCGCGGGCGCGCCCACGCAGAGCCAGCGCCACGACGCGGGGGTCTCGTGCACGGGCGCGGCGCCGAGGAGCCACGCGCGGGTCTCGTCGGGCAGCGCCTCGACGGCGGCGAGCTGGTCGCGCGAGGCGAGCGCGTCCGGGGCCGTGAGGTTGGGCGCGCGCAGGCCCACCCACGCGCGCGGTCGGTGGCTGCCGAACGCGGTCCCCGGCGTGCAGAACGCGTGGAGCGAGAGCGCGTCGGTCACGCCCTCGATCGACCAGCTCGCCACGTCGGGGCGCTCGACGTGGGGGGCGCACGCGCGTAGCCGCGGGGCGCCCGGCGCGAGCTCTCCAAAGGCCGAGGACACGCGGTCGGCCCACGCGCGCGTCCAACGGTGGGCGCGCGGGCGCAGCGAGCGCAGGTGCCACGACGCGTTGGGAAAGCGCTGCGCGAGCGGCTCGAGCAGCGAGGCTTCGGTCGCGGGCGACGCGGCGAGGGCGGCCGCGCGCGGGTGCGCGTCGTGGAGGGCCTCGACGAGCGCCCGCACGTCGGCCCTGCCGCCGAAGCGCATGCGCAGCGCGTCGAGCACCGACGTGGCGAACGCGCGCGCGGAGGGGTCGGCGCTCGGGGGCGCGTGCGCGACGGCGTCGAGGGCCGCGTCGGCCACCTCGCTCCAGGTCATCGGGAGGCAGAGCTCGCCCGCCGCGACGCTGTCGGGCGCGCGCCCGTCGGGCGTGACGTAGAGCAGGAGGCGCCGCGCGTCGGGGTGGTGTCGCGCGGCCCACGCGAGGTAGTCGCGCACCTGCCCGTCGCCCTCGCCCGCGTCGACCTTGTTCTCAACGATCACCACCCACCGCGCGCCCGAGGCGTCGCGCCAGAGGCATCGGATGTCGGGCGCCCGCGCGGTCGTGCGCACCCCGTCGCCGAGCGGCAGC
>JBDHVF010000106.1:0-14802 GCA_039809605.1 Polyangiales bacterium
TTCTACACCGAGGAGTACGACCCCAGCTACGGCAACGGGCTGATCCCCGCGTCGGCGCGACGGGTCGAGGAGATCGCCGACTTCTGGTGTCGCCACCACTTCGCGCAGCCGCTCGCCGACTGGATGGCGAGCGCCACGTCGACGCTCGTGGAACGCTCCCCAAAGCCCGCGTCATACCCGCCGCGCAAGCGCCCGGCGAAGCCGCCGCGGCCCTCGAAGAGCGTCATCGCGTCGACCTGGCCCGCCGTCGCAGCGTGGGTGGCACGCGGCGGTCAGGTCGAGATCGGGCAGGCGGGTGGGCACGGCTCCTTCATCCAGGCGATGGACGAGGGAGGCATCGTCTGGGAGGGGCGGCACGAGTACCCGTCCCTCGACGCGGCGCTGTCGGCGCTGGATCGAGCGCTCGCGAAACGTCGCACGTGACCGCCCGGTTCGATCGAAAACCTTGTCCGGCTTGATCCACATGTCCTCGCGTAGCGGACAATCATCCATGTCGGACACGCACCCGCTCCGCGCGGGTAACGCGAGGAGCCTGATTCGAAGCGCGCCGCGCCCTCGAGGCCCCTGAAGCGCGCGGTCTTCGCGCGGCTGTCAGACCCGTGTCCATCGCTGCGTCCTGGGGATGCGAGCGCGACAGTCGCCCGCGATGGAGATCACCATGACCACGACCCTCAAGGAGTTCGCCGCGCCCGCCGCCCGACCGCTGCCCGTGATCGTCCTCGCAGACGTGAGCGGCAGCATGGAGGCCGGAGGGAAGATCCAGGCGCTCAACCTCGCCGTGCGCGAGATGGTCGCGACGTTCAAGGACGAGGACGACCTGCGCGCCGAGATCCATGTCGCCGTCGTCACCTTCGGCGCCGACGTCGCGAGCGTCCACACGCCGCTCGCCCGCGCGGCCGAGGTCGCGTGGGTCGACATGCCCGCGCGCGGGAGCACGCCGATGGGGGCGGCCTTCCAGCGCGCGCTCGCCATGCTCGAGGACCGGGCGGTCATCCCGAGCCGCGCGTACCGCCCGACGCTGGTGCTGCTGTCCGACGGCCAGCCCACCGACGACTGGAGGGCGCCGCTCGACGCCCTGCTCGCGAGCGAGCGCGGCTCGAAGGCCTTCCGCATGGCGCTCGCGATCGGGGCCGACGCGGACGCGAGCGTGCTCGCGGCCTTCCTCGCGAACCCCGAGGCGAGGGTGTTCCGCGCCGACGAGGCGAGGCAGATCCGGCGGTTCTTTCGCCTCGTGTCGATGAGCGTGACGAGCCGCTCGCGCAGCGCCAACCCCAACGCGGCGCCCCCCGCCGCGACCGACGACGACTTCGACCTGTGAGCGCGATGGAACGCAGGGTCGTCTTCGACGAGCAGGGCGCGCGCTACGAGCTTCGTGACGCGCTCGGGCGCGGCGGCCAGGGCGAGGTGTGGCGTACCTCCGACGGCCGGCGCGTGGTCAAGCTCGTTCACGTGAAGAACGCCGCGGAGCGCCTCCGGCGGCAGCTCGCGTACGTGCGCCGCCTCGACCTCGCCGGGCTCCACGTCGCGCGACCCATCGCGCTCCTGCGCGCGCCGCACGTCGGCTACGTGGCGGAGTTCCTCGAGGAGATGGCTCCGCTCGGTGCGCTGCTTGCGCCCCCTCGCGGAGCGTCCCTCTCGGAGTGGTACCTGAAGACGGGCGGGCTCCGTCGACGCCTCCGGCTGCTCGCCCACGCGGGCGAGACCCTGGCCGCGCTGCACGGCCTCGGGCTCAGCTACGGCGACCTCTCGCCTGCGAACGTGTTCGTGTCGTCGGACGCCTCGCACCACGAGGCGTGGCTCATCGACCTCGACAACCTCCGGCACGACAGCGTCGCCTCCGAGGGCGTGTACACCCCGGGCTTCGGCGCGCCCGAGCTCGTCGCGGGCCGGCGCGGCGCGACCTCGCTCTCGGACGCGTGGTCGTTCGCCGTGCTCGTGCACCAGACCCTGCGCCTCGTGCACCCCTTCGTCGGAGACCTCGTCGCCGAGGGCGAACCCGAGCTCGAGGAGGAGGCCTTCGCCGCGAAGGTCCCTTGGGTCGAGCACGCCGACGACCGCCGCAACCGCGCGTCGTTCGGCATCCCCCGAGGGTTCGTGCTGAGCGACGGGATCGTCGAGCTCGCGCGGAGGGTGTTCGAGTCGCCGGGCCACGACCCCGAGCGCAGGCCCTCGGTGGGCGCGTGGGTCGAGCGCCTGCACGCCACCGCCGACCAGACGCTGCGCTGCAACGACTGCCTCGGGACCTTCTTCGCCAACGCGCAACGGTGCCCCTGGTGCGCGCGGCCTCGCGACCGCTTCGCGCGCGTGATCGTGCGGCGCTGGGAGCCCGGTCGAGGCGTCGTGACGGGCGAGGTGGTCAAACCCGTGGCGCGCCTCATGGTGTCGCGAGACGACACCCTCGACCTCCCGTCGCGCATCACCGAGGGCGCGTCGGGGCCATCTTCGCGCGCGTCGCAGGGAGTCATCGCGTGGCGCGAGCGAGGCGTCTTCGTGCGGCCCGCGCCCGGCGTGCAGTGGTTCGTGTCGGACCCGAAGGCGCCGCCGGCGAGGCCCGCGCAGGTGCTGCCCGTGCAGGGGAAGACGCTCCCCACGGACGGCGACGGGTGGAGGGTCCATTTCGGTCCGCTCGACGCGCCCCACCGCGTCGCGATCGTGAGGGAGGTGAACGATGCGGGTCGATGAGATGCGCGGAGGGCGCGAGGAGACGATCGAGCTGCGCTGCGAGGTGGGCGAGTTCGACCCCGCGCCGGCGAAGGGGGCCGAGGCGCGGCTGGCGCCGACCGGCGACGACGTGGTGCTCGGCGTCGCCGGGGACGCGTGGACGGTCAGGGGTGCGAGCCCGAGCGGTGAGCGTGCGTTGCGCGACGCGACGAGCGGAGCGCTGCCCTGCGTGGCGTGGGTCGCGTCGTCGAGCGCGAAGCGGGTCGTGCTGCACGTGCGACAGTTCGCGGCGATGCTCCGGCTGCCCGACGCGGTCCCGGTGCGCGTCGACGACGCGGCGCGCGAGGAGGCGCGGCGCGCGTGCGGCTTCGGAGGGACCGCCGAGGAGGTCGCGCGCTGGCTCGAAGCCGAGCTGCTGCTCGGCGCGGCGCCCGGCGATGACCCCTCGCTGCGGCGGGCCGTGGTGAGCGCGGGCGAGGGCGTGGGCGTGCGCCCGCTGCGGATGTACGGGGCGCGCCTCTCGGTCGACCTCGTGCCCCGCGACGGCGGCCTCGCGGTCGAGCGCCTAGTGCGCGGGCACGCGCCCGCGGGCGTCGCCACGCGCCTCCTCGTCGCGCCCATCGCGTTTCGAGACGCCTCCGCGTCGGGCGCGCTCGCGTCGTCGACGCGCGCCGCGCTCGAAGAGGCCGTGCGCGCCTCGGGGAGCTACCTCGAGATCTGGCGGCGCTACGCGGCCGTCGAGCGCGAGCAGCTCGAGGCACGCGCCGCGGCCCTCGGCACGTTCCGCTACCTCGCGTGCGTTCGACGGAACGGCCGGTGGCACGTCGAGCTCGAGCCCGTCGACGGCCTCGACGATCGCTTCGCGGCGCTCGGCGAGGGCGAGTGGAGCTTCGCACTCTCGAAGAGCCCGCCGAACAGGGCAGACGCCGCGACGGTGAAGGAGCGCCGGCGAACGCCGTCGGACGACGTGGCCCTGCGCTTCGTGCGTCGCAGCGGGACCGCGCTCGTGCTGGAGCCGCTCGACGAGGACCAGATCGAGGCGCCGCCAGCGCAGGGCTGGCTGCGCCTCTCGACGGTGGGCGACGCCGCGCGCATCGAGCGTCGCGAGCGCGCGGAGCAGCGGGTCCGCGAGGGCGCCGGTCCGATGCCTCACCTCGGGCTGATCCTCGAGGGCAGGGCCGCGCCCGTGACCCGCTACAAGCACCGCAGCGCCATGAGCCCCGCGGTGCGCGAGGCGTTCGGGCGGCGCCCTACGAAGCGCCAGGAGGAGGCCGTCGAGGTCGCGATCAACACGCCCGACATCGCGATGATCCAGGGGCCGCCGGGCACCGGCAAGACCTCGGTGATCGCCGCGATCGAGCGCCGCGTCGCGGAGCTCGAAGGCGACGAGGCCGGCGTGACGCACCGGATCCTGGTGAGCAGCGCGCAGCACGACGCGGTGGAGAACGTCGTCGCGCGCACGTCGGTGTTCGGCCTGCCCGCGGTCAAGGTCGGCAGCCGCAGAGACGGCGACGGCGCGGGGCTCGACGGCGCGGACCTCTTCCAGAAGGACCAGGCCGAGAAGCTCCGCGCGTCGCTCATGACCGTGACCGAGGCCGAGCGGCTGCGGGGCGCCCGCGACCGCGTCGTCGCGCTGCTCGTCAAGCCGGGCATCCCCGCGCAGAACGCGGCGGCGCTGCGCGACCTGCGCGCGTCGGTCGAGGACCTCGCGCCGCCGGCGCTCCTCGACGAGCTCGACGCGCGCGCAAGAGCGCTCGCTCGTGCCGCGGCGCCCGACGAAGACGCGCGCGCCCTGGCGCGGCGCGCGGCGGAGGGCATCCGGTACACCGCGGCTCAGTTCGAGGACGACGGCCGCGTGATGGCGCACCGGGCGCTGATGCGGCTCGCCGACGTGCTGCGGGGCGACGAGCGCGCGCTCCTCGAGCGCTGCGCGCGGTGGGACGGCGACCGCGCGCCTCCGTGGATCTCCAACGTCGAGCGGGTGCGCGAGGCCCTGCTCGACAGGCTACAGCCCGAGGTGCGCCCCGAGGTGCCGGGCCTCGACGACGAGACGCGCTCGCTCCTCACACGCGTGGTCGACGCGATGCGCGAGGGGCTCGGCACGCGCAGGACGCACGAGGAGTCGGTGGTCGCGGCCTTTCTCCACGAGCTCGAGACCGACCCCGACGGCGTGCGGCGCACGCTGCAGGACTACACCGCCGTGCTCGCGGCGACGCTCCAGCAGTCGGCCGCGAAGCCCATGCGCCGCGTGCGGGGCATCCGCGAGGGCGCGGTCGAGTTCGACACGGTGCTCGTCGACGAGGCCGCGAGGGCGAACCCGCTCGACCTGTTCATTCCGCTCGCCATGGGGCGGCGCCGCATCGTGCTCGTCGGCGACCACCGGCAGCTCCCGCACATGCTCGAGCCCGACGTCGAGCGCTCGCTGCGCGACGGCGACCTCTCGGCGGAGACCCAGCGCGCGCTCGAGGAGAGCCTCTTCCAGCGGCTCTGGGACGCCCTGAAGGAGCGCGAGCGGATTGACGGCGTGCGCCGCACCGTGACGCTCGACGAGCAGTTTCGCATGCACCCGGCGCTCGGCGACTTCGTGAGCCGGTGGTTCTACGAGCGCAGGGGCGACCCCCGCATCGGCTCGCCGAGGTCCGCGGAGGACTTTCGTCACGGGCTCGCGGCGTACACGCGCGGCGCCGAGCGGGTGGCCGCCTGGGTCGACGTGCCCTCGCGCGAGGGCCGTGAGCGCCCTGGCCGCAGCCGGTCGCGGCGCTGCGAGGCCGCGCGCGTCGCTCGTGTGGCGCGCTCGGTGCTCGACGCCGACGCGTCGCTGAGCGTCGGGGTGATCGCGTTCTACCGCGCGCAGGTCGACGCGATCGCGGCCGAGCTCGGCGCGCTCGACGTGACGGAGGAGCACAAGGGCGAGTGGAAGGTCGCCGACGCCTGGCGCACCGGGCGCGGTCGCGGCGGCGAGGCGATCGAGCGCTTTCGCCTGGGCACGGTCGACGCGTTTCAGGGCAAGGAGTTCGACGTGGTGATCCTCTCGGTCACGCGCAGCAACGAGCTGCCCGACGGCACCGACCTTCAGCGCCGCAGGAAGTACGGGCACCTGATGCTCGACAACCGCCTGTGCGTCGCCATGAGCCGCCAGCGCAGGCTCCTCGTCGCGGTGGGCGACCTCGACTTCGTGCGCCGCGCCGACGCGCTGCCGGCGCTCCAGGGCTTCGTCGAGCTGTGCGAGGGGCCGCATGGCATCGTGGTCTGACCTCCCGGTCGTGCGCTTCGCCCCGTCGACCACGGTGTCCGACGGCGAGCGCGTCGAGTGGCTCCTCTGGCCGGCGCTCGCGTGGCGCGTGATCGGCCCGAGGCCCCGTGAGCGCGCGCTCAACCTCGTGCAGCGCGCGGTGCTCGGGATGCTCGTCGCCGGCCGGCGCACCGCCGACGAGATCGCCGGGAGGCTGTGCCTGCACCGCGAGCTCGTGGCGCTGGTCATCCACGAGCTCGAGGCGGCGGGCGCGCTCGACGGCGCCCAGCGCCCGACGTCGCGCGGTCGCGAGCTCCTCTCCGAGGAGGACGACGACACCCATGACGATGTCGTGGTCGCGCGCGTGTTCTCGGACCCCTTCTCGGGCGAGCTCTGGCCTCGACTCATCGAGCGAGACCTCCCGCTCGCCACCGTCGAACGGGGCGAGAAGGGGTGGCCCCAGATCGTGACCGGAACGCACGGAGCGCCTCGCCGCGACCGCCCCTACGTCGTCTCGATGCCCTCCCCGCCCGTCGCGCGGGCGCCGTCTCCGAAGGAGATCCTGCGGGCCTCGCGGCTTCACGCGCGCCATCTGATCGATGGCAACGACGACGCGGAGCCGGACGAGCGGCCGTCGCGCCTCGACCGCGTCGCGTGCCTCACCGATGATTGCGAGCGGGTGATGCTCGCCGTGCGCGTGCGAGTCGGCGCGGGCGACTGGTCGATCGACGACCCGTTCGGCGTCGGAGAGAGCCAGCGCATGCGCCGCGCGATCGAGCGCCGCGTCGACGCAGAGCGCGCGGAGCGCGGTCGCAGTCCGCTGCGGGAGCGGCTCGTGCCCGAGGTCGACGAGGCGCTCGCGAAGACGCTCCAGGGCCTTCAGGCGCTCGCCATGTTCAAGGTCGAGCGCCGCATCCCCGCGGTGATCCGGGCCGATGAGGCGCTCGTCGAGCGCCTGGTGGCGATGCAGCGCGCCCACCTCGAAGCCTCGCAGGCCGAGAGCCCGCGCGACAAGCGCGAGGACGTCGTCGTGAAGGCCCAGCAGGCCGTCGAGCACCTGTTCGGCGACCTCCTGAACCGTCATCGCGATCGCGCCGATGCGCTGGCGCTCACGGGCGACGAGGCCGTCAACGCGGCGCTCTACGAGGGGATCGCGCGGGACTGCGGCTTCGAAGTGCCGCTCCCGAAGACCCTCGTGGGCGTGCGCGCGGGCAAGGTGCGCAGCGCGCTCGAGTCGCGCACGGGCTCCCTTCGGCCGCTCGTGATCGCGGCCCTGCTCGGCGCGCGGGCGCGGCCTGACCACCCGCTGCGGCTCGCGGGCGCCCGATGCCCGACGCTGCTCGGGCGCCTCGACGCGCTGGCTCGTGAGCGTGACCCGGCGGCGCACGGCGGTCGAAGGCGCCGTCAGACTCGCGACCCGATCGACGTCATCGAGGTCGCGTTCGACGCGATCGAACAGCTCTTGCCCCGCTGACGCGGGGCGCACGGAGGTAGCACCGCCCGCCATGAGCAAGAAGAACAAGCACCGTCCGCAGGGCTCCAGGGGTTCGGCGCCGCCGCCGGCTCCGGCCGCACCCGTCGTCACGCAGCCCGAGGTCGACGCGCTTCGACAGGTCGAGGAGATCGCGCTCGAAGCCGACGTGGCCATCGAGACCGCGCAGGTCGATGTCGCCGCGGTCACGCTCGATGGCCCTCCGGCCGGGCGCGCGCTCGCGGACCTGCTGCGTGACGCAGAGGGGGCGCGGCGGAAGTTCGAGGCGGCGCGCCAGGCGGTCGAGAAGAAGCAGGCCGCGATGGACGAAGCGCGCAGAGAGGCCGACATGGCGCGCGCGCGCGCCGAGGAGGCCGAGACGCGAAGCAGCGCTCGGGCCGCGGAGTTCGACCGGCGCGAGCAGACGCTTCTCGAGCGCGCCGACGCCCTCGCCGTGCGGGAGCGTGACGCCGACGCGGGCTTCCTCGCGCGCCGCAGGGAGCTGTTGCAGCCGCTCGAAGACGAGCGCGCCGCGCTTCAGCAGGAGCTCGCGAGGCTGCGCGCCAGTGCGACCGAGGAGCGTGCGCGCCTCGACGCGGAGTTCCGCGGCAGCCTCGACGCGCAGGAGCGTCAGTGGCAGGAGGCCGCGACCCGCCGGGCGCTCGACGCCGAGCGCCAGCGGAAGGAACTCGACGAGTCGCTCGCGTCGGCGCGCGAGTCGCTCCTGGCCGACGCGAGGCGGCAGGCCGCGGAGGTCGTCGCGCAGGCGGAGCGCAGGGCCGAGGCCGAGGGCGCGTCGCTCGACGCGCGCGAGGCGTCGCTGCGGGAGCGTGAGCGTGGCGTGCGGGCGGAGCGCGACCGTCTCGCGGCGGTGCGCGAGGTGCTCGACGAGGACCGCGCGGCTTTCGAACAGCGCGTCGAGCGTCGCGCCGGAGCGGCCCTCGCGGAGCGCGCGGAGCGCATCGCCGAGCTCGAGCAGGAGCGCGACCGGGCCCGCAGGGAGCGCGACGCGCTGCACGCGAGGGTCGTCGCGTTCGAAGACCTCGAGCGGCGACTGGGGGGCCGCTCCCCCGAGGAGGTGCTGCGCGACCAGCAGGCGCTTCGCGAGGAGTGCGAGCGGCTCCGGCGTGACCTCGCCGAGCGTCCGACCGAGGCCGAGCGGGTGCGCCTCGCGGCGCTCGAGCGCGACGCGACGGAGCGAGACGACCGTGAGCGCGGGCTCCGCGCCGAGATCGCGGCCCTGAAGACGCGCCTCGCGCGCCGCGAGGTCGCCGCGGTGGAGCTCGAGACCCTGCGCGACCAGAAGGAGGCGCTGGAGGCGAGCCGCGCGCTGCTCAAGACGGCGCACGACGAGCTGCGCGCCGAGGTCGACTCGCTCACGAAGAAGGACGACGCGAAGAACCCCATGGCCGCGCTCGTCGCGCTCGATCGCGACGCCACCGCGCCGTCGACGGGCTTCGTCCCGACGAGCCTGCGCGAGTTCGCAGACGACCTCCGCGCGCGGCTCACGCACGCGGTCGAGGGGCGCGTGCTGCACTACGGCGCGCGCGACGTGCGGTCGTTCCTCGGGGGCATGGCGATGACGCCGCTGCTGCTTCTCCAGGGCATCAGCGGAACGGGCAAGACGAGCCTGCCGATCGCCGTCGCCAACGCGCTCGGGGGCGACCACACCGTGATCGAGGTGCAGGCGGGGTGGCGCGACCGCCAGGACCTGCTCGGCTACTACAACGCCTTCCACCGGCACTTCTACGCGACCAACTTCCTCCAGGCGCTCTACCGCGCGGGAACCGAGGCCCGCCGCGACCGGGTCACGCTCATCGTGCTCGACGAGATCAACCTCTCGCGCGTCGAGCAGTTCTTCGCGGACTTCCTCTCGGTGATGGAGAAGCCCGAGTCCGAGCGGCGCGTCACGCTCATGTCGGACCCCGTGCCCGATCCCCCCGCGCTGCTCGTCGAGGGGAGGCACCTGCCCATCCCGCGCAACGTCTGGTTCGTGGGCACCGCCAACCACGACGAGACCACCACGGCCTTCGCCGACAAGACCTACGACCGCGCGCACGTGATGGACCTCCCGCGCCATCCCCCGTCGGGCGACCCTCGCAGCGCCGCTCGTCCCGATCGCGCGCCCGTGTCGCACAGGGCCCTCCGCAAGCTCTTCGACGACGCGATGACCTCGCGCGAGGGCGAGGCGAAGCGCGCGCGCGCGTGGTTCGACGCGAAGGGCGGCGTCGGCGACCTCCTCCGCGACGAGTTCCGGCTCTCCTGGGGGAACCGCCACGAGCGCGACATCGAGCGCTACGTGCCGGTGGTCTGCGAGGCGGGGGGAGAGCTCGGCGAGGCCGTCGATCACCTGCTCCACACCAAGCTCCTGCGCAAGCTGCGCGATCGCCACGACGTGCGGGCGCAGGGGCTCGAACGGCTGCGCGCCCACCTCACGCAGCAGTGGCTCGACCCGAAGGGCTCGCCCGAGCGCTCGCTCGAGCTGATCGAGACAGAGCTCCGCGCGAAGCGCGCAGGGGACGTGTCGTGAGGCTCCGCGCGCGCGGCGCGGGCGGGGCAGCGGTCGATGCGATCCCCGAGCGCCTGGTCGCGGGGCTGTTCACGGTGGATGCCGCCGAGGGCGCGCCTCGGGGGACCCTGGTGCCGGGCGTCGCTGCGCTCGACGACGGGCGCTTCGTCGGCGCGGGCGTGAGCGACGCGGACGCGCGTGCGCTCGGTCAGGTGGTCGCATCGCTCGACGACGACACGCCCTGGTCCGAGTGGACCGCCGCGAGCCACGTCGTCGCCAGCTTCGACGGGAGCGTCACGCTCACCGACCTCGAGCGCTCGCTCGACGCGAACCTCGGCGCGCTCCAGGACGTGTGCCGCTCGCCCCGGATGCTCCTTCGGCACGACGAGGAGCGCGTGGCGGTCTCTCGCGCGCGGCGCACCTCGTCGCGCACCATCGCCGACCTCGTGGCGCGGCCCGGCGACTGGGAGCACCGGACCCTTCGGAGCATCCGGCCCTCGCGCGTGCTCTCGGTCGTGCCCGACGACGACTGGGACCTCTACGAGAACCGCGTCGCGGCGCGCCTCGTCGACCGCCTCCTCGCGCTTCTCGCGCAGCGCATCGAGGAGCTCGGCAGCATCCGCGCGCTGCTCGACGAGGGGCACGACTTCTCGGACGAGACGCGCGGCTCGCACTGGCGCAGCCGGCGCATCGCGCAGACGTGGAGCCGCGTCGAGGCCGGCGACTCCCTGCGGGCGCAGGTCGCGGCGACCCACCGCAAGGTTGGCGCGCTCGCCGACGCGGTGCGCGCGCTCGCGTCGTCACCGCTCTACGCGAGGATCCCCCGCGGGCATCGGGTCGACGACACGCTGCGGCCGACCAACATCCTGGTGAACGACCGCTCCTACCAGAAGGTCGCCGAGCTCTGGCGGCTCGCGGCGAGCGTCCGCGCGGCGCGCGCCCCGTCGCGCGAGGAGCTCGTGCGCCGCCGCCGCGAGGTGAGCGCGCGCTTCGACGTGTTCGCCGCGATGCTCGTGCTCCAGGCGCTCGCGAGCTTCGGGTACGCGCCCGACGGCGACGCGCGCTTCGTCGACGGGGCGATGCGACTTCGTAGTGCGCGGGGCGAGCTGTCGGTGCGTCGCGAAGCCGACGGCAGCGTCTCGATCGCGCAGGGCCATCGCGCATTGGCGGTCGTCGCGCTCCCGGTCGAGGCTTCGGCCGATGCCGCGTCGATGTGGAACGCCCTTCGCGCGACGCGCTCGTGCGACACGGTCTATCTACTCTACGGGCGCCCCGACACGGCGCTGACGCATATGGGCATCGACGACTCGTTGCGGCGCGCGCTGGCAGGGTGGTCATGGCCGCGGGTGCTGGTCGTCTCGCCCTGGTCGCTCGACGCGGTCGAGCGCGTCGCGCGCGTGATCGGCGCGTGGGACGCCGGCACGCGGCTCGAACGATTTCCTCCACGCGTCTCGTGGAAGGAGCGCGCGCCCGAGGCCGTGCGGGCGTGGGCACGCATCTCGAACGGGTGGCTCGTGGCCGTGCGGCCCCCCGGCGCCGCGGAGCGCAGGGCGGTCGAGGAGGACATCCGTCAACGCGAGGCGAGCGCCGCGCGCGCACGCAACGGCACCCGCGACGGTCGCGAAGACCCGAGCGTCGGCGCGTTGCGTGAGCTCGTCGAGCGCGCGGAACAGGTGCGCTGGCTCGCGCGCTGTCCGGTCTGCGAGCGGTACGGCGTGCAGTTCGACGATCGCTGGCAGGAGGGGGCGGGGCCCGAGCAACAGACGGTCTGGTGCCGGTGCGATGGGTGCAAGGCGTCGTGGGGGCTGCGCGCGTGCGGCGCGTGTCGAAGACGCTTCGAAGCGCTCGACCCGGGCGTCAATCTCCCGTGCCCCGACGACGTCGCGATGATCGACCGCACCTACGGCCGCGACCTGTGGTGCGAGCCCGTCGAGGGCGACGGCGGACGGCGTGAGTTCCGGTGCCCCCGGTGCTCGGGCGCGTGAACAGAGGCGCGGTGACGAGCGTCTCGGCGCTTCAAGGCGACGCGGCGCAGCGGAACCCGACGCTGCGCCCGACGTACGCGGGCATGTTCGTGTCGCGGAACGAGGGCGTGCGCGGCGGGTCGAGCCACCCTCCGCCCCGCGCGACCCGACGGCGACCGTCTCCGCCCTCAACAGCCACCCACTCCGCCACGTTGCCTGCCATGTCGAGCGCGCCGCACGCGCTGGCGCCCGCGGGGAAGCTGCCCACTGGCGCAGTGGTCACCCAGTCGTCGCGGTCCAGGTAGTTCGCCGCGGCCCCCGCGCGGATCGGGCACTCGAGGCCGCACGCGTTGAGGTGACGCGCGGTGGGCTCCTCGTCGCCCCATGGGAACCGCTTCCCGCGCTCTCCGTACGCGGCGAGCACCCACTCAGACTCGGTCGGGAGCCGTCGCCCTTGTGCGCGGCAGAACGTGTCGGCCTGCTCCCACTTCACGCAGTTGACGGGGTGCTGGTCGCGGTCGTCGCGCGGGCCGTTGCAGACCCACGCCCACTCGGGGCCCGCGTTGGGCCTCGACGCGGCGGCGCTGCATCGCCCCTCGCGGACGCACGCGTTGTAACGCGCCGTCGAGACCTCGAGGCGGTCGATGCAGAACGGGGCGGCGGCGCTGCCCTGCACGAGCACCATGTCGCTCGGGCACGCGACGGGGCGTGGGGTCAACGTCGGGGCGGCCGCTCGTGAATCCTGCGCGCTCACGGGCTGCGTCTGCGCCGTCTCGGGCGAGGACCGGAGCGCGCTCCACGTCGCCCCGCTGGCGACGGCCAGCGCAGCGCCCGCGAGTACGAACGCGACGACCCCGCGGGAGCGCGGTGCTTCGTGCGGTCGAGATCTACCCGTGATCTGCAGGGGCTTCGTGGTGTCGACCGTCGACGGCCTCGGCGAGGTGTGCGACGGCGGCGGAGCCAGCAGCGTGCTTTCGAACGCGGCCGGCGTCGTGACGGGCAGGGGCGCGAGCGCGGCTTTCAACACGGCGAACGCGGCGTCCGCGTCGGCGAACCGCTGCGCCGGGTCCCAGGCCACGCAGCGCGCGAACCACGCGTCGAAGCCCGGAGGCACCTGCGCCCCGCGGCCGAGCGACGCGGCGCGCGCCGACGCGGGCGGGAGCTGCGTCGACATCGGCGCCTCGACGTCGAAGTACGCGGCGCCCGTGAGGCAGAAGAATGCGATCAATCCCAGGGCCCAGACGTCGGTGGCGGGCGTGATCGCAAGGCCCATCATCTGTTCGGGGGCGAACCATCCGCGGGTGCCCACCGCGATCGAGGCCGTGCCGCGGCCGCGTTGCGGGTCGATCGCCTTCGCGACGCCGAAGTCGAGCACCTTGATGGTGGCCGCGCCCGACGCGTCGCGCCGGCGGTGCACGAAGACGTTCTCGGGCTTCAGGTCCCTGTGCACGATGCCGCGGCGATGCGCGGCCCCGACGCCGTGGCAGAGCTGCTCGAACACGCCGACGAGCTCCTGCGGGGGGAGGCCGCCGCGCGCGCTGACCCAGCCGTGGAGCGTGTCTCCGTCGAGCAGCTCCATCAGCATCCACGGATGACCCGCGTGCACGCCTGCGTCGTAGACCCGCACGACGTGATCGCTGTCGTCGACGGGGGTGTTCTTCGCCTCGGCGACGAAGCGCTCGCGGATGACGTCGTCGAACAGCGCCTCGGCCGTGAGCACCTTGAGCGCGCAGCGCTGCCCCGTCGCGAGGTTCGTCACGACGTGGATCGCGCCCATCCCGCCCTCGGCGAGCGGTCGTTCGACGCGAAACCTGCCCGCGAAGATCTCGCCGGGCGAGAGCGTGCCCAGGGCCATCGAGGTGTCTCCTCCGGCCGCGATGAGAGCGCGCCCGAGCGCGCCGCGTCAACGCCGCGTGGCGACGATCAGAGGCGTGCGATGACCGTCGACGACCACGCGGCGAGCTCCGCGAGCAGCGTGCGGAGGTCGGCCACCGACGGGGCCGGGCGGTCGTGGGTCATCGTGTTGCGCGTCGCGATCGCGCGACGCATCGCAGAGGCCGGGGCCGACGCGGCGGCGACGATCGCGCCGAGCGCTCCACGACGGGGCGGGGCCTCGCGCGCCAGGAGCGGTAGCACGTGGCAGAGCTGGCCCGCGGTCGCGATCGAGAGAGACCAGGCCGCGTTCGCGCTCAGTCGCCGGAACTCGGCGTCGGGGTCGCGGTTGGCGTCGAGGCAGAGGAGGTGGAAGGCCACGCGCAGCAGGTCGTCGAGGCGCGCGCCGACGCGGGTCCAGCCTCCCGCGACCTCGGTGCCGGGGATCACGATGCCCCGCACGCGATCGCTCTCCTTCGAAACGCGCTGTTGAAAGGCCGCGAGGGCGAGGCCGAGATCGAGCGGGGGTGAGCTGTCCATCGTGGTGCGCGCGGCGGGCCGTTGACCCGCCCCCGCAGAAGCTTCTATCACAGGAGCGCTGGGGGAACGACGATGACAGCAGGGCGACTCCAGACGGGCGGTGTGTTCGCGGAGAAGTTTCGCGTCGAGCGACCGCTCGCCGAGGGAGGGATGGGCGAGCTCTACGTCGTGACGAACCTCGCGACGGGGCATCTGTGCGCGCTGAAACTCCTCGGCGCGGAGGGCTGTTTCGACGACGCGATCCGCGCGCGCTTCCTCGATGAGGCGCGCCGGACGCCGTCGGACGCGAGCGATCACATCGTGAAGGTCCTCGATGCCGGGGTGGCCGAGGGGCGCCCCTGGATCCTCATGGAGCTGCTCGACGGCGCGACGCTCCAGGAGCATGTGACTCGTCACGGCCCGCTCTCGTGCGAGGACCTTCGGATGGTCTTCGCGCAGCTCTGTCATGGCCTCGCCGCAGCGCACGCGCGCGCGCTCGTGCACCGCGATCTCAAGCCCGAGAACGTGTTCCTGCTCGACGCCGCCACCGCGCCGGTCGGCGCGCCCGTGCCGT
>JBDHVF010000107.1:0-14731 GCA_039809605.1 Polyangiales bacterium
AGCCGAAGGAGGGAGGGTCGGCGCTGGCGTCCATGGGGCCGAGGTCGAGCTCGCCGCCGCCCGCGCCCGGCGCGGGCGGCGGCGGGTGCGCGGGCCCGCTGCGATCGAGGTCGGGGAACTCGGGCGCGATGGGGAACACCGACTGCGGGAGCGACGACGGGGGCGGGAGCTCGACGGCCGCGGAGGCCTTGCGCGCGATCACCCCCTCGGGGTCGAGCTCGCTGCGGCGCGCGGGGCGCGGGCTGCGCGCGCTCGCGGGGAGCGCCGCGCCGCCCGAGAGCATCGGCAGGTCGTCGCTGTTGGCGGAGACCGTGAACGCCTTTCGTTCGAGCCCGATGCGACCGAGCTTCGCGCCCTTCTCGGTGGTCATCGCGGGCGAGGTCATCACGGGCGGCAAGGGCTCGGGCTCGACGGCCGGGAGCTCCGCGCCGAACGACGAGAGGTCGAAGGCCGCGGGCAGCCCCTCGGGGCTCGACGGGAGATCGACGGCCACGGGCAGCCCCGCCGAGGGGAGGGGCAACGCCGCGGACGGTGCGGGCAGACCAGCGGACGGTGCGGGCAGACCAGCGGACGGTGCGGGCAGACCAGCGGACGGTGCGGGCAGACCGGCAGACGGTGCGGGCAGGCCCGCGGAAGGCGCGGGCAGACCGGCGGACGGTGCGGGCAGGCCCGCGGCCACGGCGGGGAGGTTGCTCCCGGCGGGGACGGGGAGGTTGTCGCCGCGGAGCGAGGACGCGTGGGCGCCCGCGGGCAGCGGGAGGTTGTCGCCCTCGAAGGTCGCGGGGTGCCGGCTCACGGGCACCGGGAGGTTGCTGCGCGAAGGGATCGGGAGGTCGTCTTCTTCGGCGAGGGGCAGGTCGAGCTCGCCGCTCTCGAAGTCCTCGGGCGGCGGCAGCGTGCTGGGGAGCGTCGGGGGCTTGGAGCCGTACTCGGGCGTCTGCTTGCGCACGTACGCTCGCTCGTCGCTCGTCGCCGGACCTCGATCGCCCATGCCGGGCAGGCCCGCGGAGGTGGGCGGGCGCGGCGGCGCGGCGGGGATGGGCTCGGGCGCGCCGAAGTCGATCACCGCGGGGAGCCCCACGCTCTGCTCCACGGTGGTGGGCAGGTCGACGGCGAAGTCGCGGATGGCGGGCAGGTCGGCGATGGGCTCGGCGAAGCCGGGGGCGCGCTGGGGGCTCTGCTCGGCGACGAGGTCCTTGGGCATGGGCAGCGCGGCGAAGGGGTCGAGCGGCAGCGGCAGGTCGGCGTCGGGCTGCAGGAGCGCGGGCAGCGCGGGGTCGTCCTGCGACGCGAGCTGCGAGGGGACCGCGGGGGCGACCCTGCCCGGCGGAGCCGCTCCTTTCGCTGCGCCCGGGGGCGGCGGCGGCACCGCGGCCGTCGCGGGGCGCTTCACGAGGAACGACGTGTTGCACTTCGGGCAGCGCATCTGCATGCCGCTGCGGGGAACACGGCGTTCATCGACCTCGAAGGGGCTCTGGCATCCCTGGCAGCGAACCTCGAACATCCATCACTCCATCACGGAGCGCGCACAAACGCGCCTCCGAGCGTGATCCTCTCGCGTCAGCAAGCGCTTGTGAAGCATCGCCCGATCATTCTGGCCTCAGCGGCACACACGATTCTTTCCTCCCTGCTTGGCGCGGTAGAGGGCCTCGTCGGCGCGCTGAAACAGCGTTTCCGCATCTGTGGCATCGGCGGGAAAGGACGCCACGCCGATGGAGATCCCGGGCTTGAGCTCGACGCCCTCGCGGGCGTAGCGGTGGGCGTTCACGGCCGCGCGGATCTCCTCTGCGACGGCGACGCCCGCGTCGGTGTCGGCCGCGGGGAGGGCCGCGCAGAACTCGTCTCCGCCGAAGCGCGAGCCGATGCCTCGCTCGCCGAGCACGCGGCCGATGAGCCTGCCCGTCTCGCCGATGGTGTACGCGCCGAAGAGGTGCCCGTGGCGGTCGTTGATGGCCTTGATGCCGTCCATGTCCATCACGAGCAGGGCCACCGGGCGGCCCGACGCGCGCGCGGCCTCGACGAGCAGGGTGAGCTCCTGGTCGAAGCGCCGGCGCACGTAGAGCCCCGAGAGGTCGTCGACGTTGAGCAGCCGCTGGAGCTGGTCGTCGTAGGCCTGCTCGAGTCCGTCCATGAGTTCGAAGCGCAGCACGGTGCGCCCGAGCACGACCTTGTCGCCGTGCGAGAGCACCGTCTCGGCGCGGCGCTCGCCGTTGACCACGGTGCCGTTGGTGCTCCCGAGGTCGACGATGGCCCACGCGTCGCCGCGGTCTTCGATGCGCGCGTGGCGCCACGAGATGCCCGCGTCGCTGAGCACCACCTCGTTGGTCGGGTCTCGGCCCAGCGTGGCGCTGCCCGAGATGCGCTTGCGCTGCCCCACCTCGTTGCCCGACATCACCACGACCGCGGGGCGGCGCGCGTCTTTGAGGGCCGAGTGCAGCTCGTCGCGGATGCGCCCGTCGTCGAGCGGCAGCGTGCGCAGCGACTCGGGCGCCGCGGCTCGCTTCGGGGACGACTTCGCGGGGGCCTGCGGGGACTTCTTGGAGCCAGAGGGGTCGTCCGACATCGCGCCGGCGCGTAGACTACACCCCGGCCGGGGGGCGCTTCCATGTGAACGTCACGGCTTCGCGACGGAGAGTTGGTACTCTCCCGCCCCTGCCATGGCCACGAAGATCCATGTTCGCACCGCCGAGGGCCTGCGCACCGGCGCCGACCTGTCCGAGGTCCCGAGGCTCGTCTCCGAGGGCGCGATGTTCTGGCTCGACATCGAGGGCGACGAGCCCGCGGTGCGCGAGCTCCTGCACCGCGAGCTCGGGCTCCACGCGCTGGCCGTCGAAGACATCTTTCAAGAGCGCATCATCCCGAAGGTCGAGGACTACGGCGAGTACCTCTACGTGGTGGTGCACGGCATCGCGTGCGAGCACGACGACCCCGAGGACCTGCGCACCGTGGAGGTCGACCTGGTGCTCTCGCAGCGCTGGGTCGTGTCGCACCACGCGGGCGGCATGGCGGCCACCGAGGAGGTGCTCGAGGAGTGCCGGCGCAACCCGCGGCTCTTCGACAAGGGCCCGGGCTTCGTCGCGCACGCGATCATGGACCACGTGGTCGACTACTACGTGCCCGTGATCGACGCGTTCGACCGCTACGTCGACGAGGTCGAGAGCGCCGTCGTCGAGAACCCGCGCAAGGCCACGCTCCAGCGCATCTTCAGGCTCAAGCGCTCGCTCCAGCGCCTGCGCCGCATCGCGATGCACCAGCGCGAGGTGCTCCTGCGCCTCTCGCGCGGGGAGTTCGATCAGATCCCCGAGCGCGCGCTGCCGTTCTTCCGCGACATCCACGACCACTTCGTGCGCGTGTCAGACCTCGCCGACGGCTACCGCGAGCTGCTCTCGGGCGCCCTCGACGCGTACCTCTCGGTGGTCTCGAACCGCATGAACGAGGTGATGAAGACCCTCACGCTCGTCGCCACGATCATGCTCCCGCTGACCTTCATCGCGGGCATCTACGGCATGAACTTCGAGCACATGCCCGAGCTCCACTGGCGCTACGGCTACCCCTTCGCGCTCGGCCTCATGCTCGTCGTCGCCGTCGGCATGGGCCTGTGGTTCCGGTACAAGCGCTGGCTGTGAGCCGCGCGAAGCAAGACCGAGGGCGCCCGATGTCCCTGCGCAGCGTAGCGTCTCCCCACCCTCGGCATCCGCTCTGCCCCTGATCCCCGACGCTGCGAAGCGCAGCGCCCCGGATGCCGAAGCCCGATGCGGCGAAGACCCGGGAGGTCTCGCCCCGCATCGACCATCTCACTGCACGTGGTTCGGGCGCCCACGGGGGCCACGGCGTGAGCAATCCACGGGCCACGCGGCCGATGCGTAGGAACTCCGCGGCCCGCGCTCGTCGAGCGATGGGCGTCGGGCGCCGGTGCACCGAACATCGCGGCGTGCGCGCAACACGGCGCGCGGTTCACGCGCCCCGATCGCGGGCCTTCTTCTGCGCGACGGTCATGGCGGTGAGCAGCGCCGCCGCGAGCGCGCCGTAGGCCACGATGCCCACCACGAAGGTGTCGCGCACGTCGCCGTGGCTGAAGTACGTGCGCGTGCCGAGGAACACGTCGCCCGCGGCGAAGGCCGCCCACGTCGGCGAGAGGGCGAGCACGACGGGCGGGTGGCGCACGGGGTTGTCGCGCGCGCCCATGCCCATGAGCAGCGCGACGAGCCAGGTGCCCACGAAGGTGACGAAGAGCGCCACCGCGCCGAACACGCGCGCGGTGGTGGGGCCCGCGGCGGGGCGGCGCACCGAGAGCAGGCCCACGAGCCCGCCGAACGCGGCGATGTACGCGGCGGCCCAGAGCCCCACGAGCAGCATCTCGGGGTCGGTGCCCACGAGCGCGAGGGGCGTCACCATCGCGGTGAGCGCGCCGAGCGCCACGGCGAACCACACCGACCCGGCGCGCGTCGCGGGCATGAGCGCGCGCGTGAGGGCGCCGGGGCGCTCGAGAAGCATCCGGCGGGTCGGGGCGAGCGGCGCGCCCACGAACGCGACGAGCAGCAGCACCGAGGCCACGGTCGCCGCGACCACGTAGAGCAGCGCCCAGACCTCGCGGGTCTCGACGCGCGTCGAGAGCCAGCGGTTGCCCGCGCAGAGCAGGGCGAGCGTGAGCGACGCGGCGCCGAGCGACCAGCGCTTGAGGGGCAGGGTGCGGTCCTGGGTGGGCTCCATGAGCCCGCCGCGCGCGACGGCGTAGAAGAGGGTGAAGGGCGTCGCCACGAGCCACAGGGGCATGAGCACGAGCCACAGCGCGTACTCGCGGTCGAACGGCAGCGCGAAGTACGCGTCGGCGAAGAAGAACGGCCCCTCGAAGCTCAGCGCGTGGTGCCGCGCGAAGTCGTGCCCCACGGCCGAGAGCGTTCCCCCGAGGAACATCGCGCCGCCGACGGCGAGGGGCACCGTGGCGCCCACGGCCTTGCGCGTCGCGTCGGTGACCGACGACACCGCCACGCCGAAGGCCACGCCCACGGCCCCGAAGGCCAGCACGTAGAGGGTCGACACCGCGAGGTGCCCGAGCGTCACGCCGCCGAAGAGCGTCGCCACGCCCAGCATCGGCACCGACACCAGCGGGATGAACGCCATCGCGACGAACACCGCCGCGAGCTTGCCCGCCACGATGCGCCGGGGCCCCAGGGCCGAGAGCGCGAGCGCGTCCCAGGTGCGGGCCTCGCGCTCCTGCACGATGGTCGTGGCGCCGAAGGTCGGGCCCACGAACGACATCACCAGGAACGTCCCCCCGAAGAAGAGCTGGAACAGGATCTTGCCCGCCTCCGACGAGTCGGCGCTGTCGGCGATGGTCACCGCGCTCGTGACCACGGTGAGCCCCACGGCGATGAGCGACACCACCACCGAGCGCACGTAGAGGGGCGTGCGCAGCACCGCGAGGAGCTCCTTGCGCACGATGGGGTTCGGGTCGCGCCACCACCCGAGCAGGCGATCGGCGATGCTCACGTCGCACCCTCCTCCGGCGGCGGCGCGCTCGATCGGCCGGCCGTGCGCGTCACGTCCATGAAGATCCGCTCGAGGTCCCTGCGCTCGGGCTCGACCGCCACGATGGGCAGCCCCGCGGCGCCGAGCGCGCCGACGATCTCCGAGAGCCGCCAGTCGTCGCCCTCGAAGTGCACCTCGAAGCGCCCGCCGCCGTTGGCGTCGAGCCCCGGCTCCTCGATGCGCGCGACGCCGTGCACGAACGCGAAGCGCGACGTGACCTCGGGCACGCGCCCGGCCTCGCGCAGCACCGTCACCTTCACCCTGCGCCCCGGCCGCAGCGCGGCCTGCACCTCTTCGATGGGGCCCGCCGTGGCGAGCCGCCCCCGCTCGAGGATGCCGATCCACGTGCACATGTCCGCGAGCTCGGTGAGGATGTGCGACGAGAGGAAGATCGTCTTGCCCATGCGCCCGAGCTCCGAGAGGAGCATGCGCAGCTCGATGCGCGCGCGCGGGTCGAGGTCGCTCGCGGGCTCGTCGAGGATGAGCACCTGCGGGTCGTGCAGGAGCGTGCGCGCGAGCAGGAGCCGCTGCTTCTGGCCCTTCGAGAGCGCCGACACCTCGCGCTCCCTGAGGTGGCCGATCTCCGTGAGCTCGAGCACGTTCTCGACCGTGCGCGCGCGCCGCCCCGGCGCGATGCCCATCGCGCTCGCGAAGAACTCCAGGTACTCGTCGACCGTGATGCGGTCGTACACGCCCGCGAGGTCGGGCATGTAGCCCATGATCCTGCGCACGCCCGCGGGGTCTTCGACCACGTCGACGCCGCCGATGAGGGCCGTGCCCCCCGTGGGCGCGAGCAGCGTCGCCAGGATGCGAATGGTGGTCGTCTTGCCCGCCCCGTTGGGCCCGATGAACCCGAACACCGCCCCCTTCGGCACCTTGAAGGTCACCTCGTGGAGCACCGTGCGCTCGCCGAAGGCGTGCGTGAGCTGCCTGCACTCGATCACGGCGCGCCTCCGTCGCCCGCGCCCGCGTCGCCGGTGGCCTCTTCGACGGGCGACTCGTCGGGCTCGTCGGGCTCGTAGTCGTTGCGGCGCACGCCGAGGCGCGCGCTGTAGGCGCCCACGCGCTCGGGGTCGGGGCGCGCCACGGGCAGCACCACGCGCACCACCGCGGCCTGCTCGCCGGGCGCGAAGCCGAGGCGGCTCACGTACGCGCGCGCGTCGTCGGGCAGCCTCGCGAGCGCGAAGAGCTGTCGCGCCGCGCGGGCGCGCGAGGGCGACCCCATCATCGACTCGACGAAGGTGCGCGCGAGGGCGGGGCCGCCGCCGGGGAACATCTTGTCGAACGTGGGGCGCTCGAAGGGCGGGGCGATCGTGGCCGACACGGTCGCGCCGGGCGCCGCCGCGGGGAAGCGGGCCATCACCACGCCGTCGCTCTCCAGCGCGATGGCGTCGAGCGTCCACGGCGAGCGGTTGATCACGCGCACCGTGGAGCCCTCGTGTTCGAGGCGGATGCCCCCGCCCGCGTCGACCATGCGCTCGGTGTAGACGAGCCCCGACTCCCACAGCCCGAGGCGCACGCGCTCGACCGAGAGGCGCTGACCGTCCCATCGCATCGCGCTCGACCCCGAGCTGCCGCCGGTGGCGTAGAGCGCCACCCCCTCGCCCGGCGGCGCGACGGCGAGCGTGCGCGCGACGCCCGCGTTGAGCCCGGCCATCACGCGCTCGACCGCGCGGCCCGAGCCCTCGCCCAGGTCGTAGAGGGCCAGCACGCGCGCCGTGCTCGCGCTCGTGCGCGTCAGCCGCGCCGCGGCAAAGATCACCGCCAGCACGGCGAGGGCCGCGAGGGGCAGGCGCGTGAAGACCTTGAGCGGCGCGCGCCCGCGGCGGTTGCGCGCCAGCGCGACGCCCACGGCGATGATGTAGAGCGTGAGCAGCGCCGTCACGGGGATGAGCAGCCCGCGCACGTCGGCCCTCGGCCGGAACGCGCGCACCACGCCGTCATCGCCGGGCCGCGCGAAGCGGCGGAAGAGCGTGAGCTCGCCGGGCGCGATCATCCCCCCGCCCGCGCCGTCGGCGAAGTCGGTGAAGTCTCGCAGTGCAGCGTCGGCGCGCGCGTCGCGGGCCCACGCCTCGGTCGAGAGGTCGTAGGGGATCACCCCCGCCACGCCGAGCCCGTGGTGCACGACCGCGCCCCAGCGCCGCGCGACGAGCCTCGGGCCCGAGAGGCGCCCCTCGGCGTCTTCGCTCACGGGCCCCAGGAGCTCGACGAACCACGGGTCTCTCAGGTCGGCAATCGTGCGCGGCGAGACGGCGAGAAAGCCCCCGGCCGTCACCCACTCGCGCAGCGCGCGACGCGCCTCGGGGGGCGCCGCGAGGATCGCGCCCGCGCCCGCGACGACGGCGTGCGTGCCCCCGAACGCGCTGGGGATGGGCGGGATGATGGGGTCTCCGCTCGCGGGGTCTTCGAGCATCGTCGCCGCGAGCACGCGCGCCTGCGACTGCGACCCCGAGGGGTTGACGGCGTTGATGGCGGCCGTGACGCGCCCGCCCAGGCCCAGCACGGCGATGTACGTGGGCGAGCGCGTGGCCGACGTGCCGCCGCCGCCGAAGGTGATCGAGGCCGAGGCCCCGAGGTCGTCGAGCGTCGCCGCGCCGTAGTCGTACGGGCCCACGGGCGCGGGGATCACGAAGGTGCGCGCGGCGCCCGCGCCGAGGGCCACCGACTGGCGCACGCGCGTCTCGCCGTAGGGCCACGAGGTCTGCACCCTCACCGTGAGGTCGCCGCGCACGCCCGCGCGCGGGCGCGCCGTCACCACCACGCACTGCAGCGCGTCGCCGCGGCTCCCGTAGGGCAGGAGCGCGCGGGCTTCGAGCTCCTGCGCGCGGGCCGCGGGCGCGACCGCGCAGAGGGCCAGCGCGAGCGCGAGCGACGCGCGCGCGGTCATCGCTCGACCTCGGCGACCGAGGCCACGGCCTCGTCGACGATGGCGTCGGGCGTGGCCCCGTCGGTCTCGCCCTCGAACGACAGGATCACCCTGTGCCGCAGCGCCGGCAGCGCGACGCGCCGGAGGTCTTGCATCGACACCTGCGCGCGCCCCGCGAGCAGCGCCGCGGCCTTGCCCGCGAGCACCATCGCCTGCCCGCCGCGCACGCCCGGCCCGAGGCGGAGCTGGCGCTTCGCGTGCGGGTGGCACCTCGGGTCCGCGGGGTCGAGCGCTCGCAGCGCGCGGGCCACCCAGTCGACCAGGGGCGTGGCGATCACCACCTCGCGGCAGAGGGCGCGGGCCTTCATGATCTCGTCGGCCGTCACCGCGGCGCCGGGCATCGCGCGCTCGGCCCCGGTGGTGCGCGCGAGGATCTCGACCATGGTGGCCGTGTCGGGCCGCGGCACCACGGTCTTGAGCAGGAAGCGGTCGAGCTGCGCCTCGGGCAGGGGGTAGGTGCCCTCCATCTCGACGGGGTTCTCGGTGGCGATGACCGTGAAGGGCTCGTCGAGCGCGTGGCGCGTGCCCGCGATGGTGACCTGGTGCTCCTGCATGGCCTCGAGCAGCGCGCTCTGGGTCTTGGGCGTGGCGCGGTTGATCTCGTCGGCGAGCACGAGCTGGCCGAACACGGGGCCGCGCACGAGCTCGAAGCGCCGGCGGCCGTGCTCGTCTTCGGTCACCACCTGCGTGCCCGTCACGTCGGCGGGCATGAGGTCGGGCGTGAACTGGATGCGGGTGAAGCGCAGCGAGAGCGACGACGCGAGCGCGCGCACGAGCAGGGTCTTGCCGAGGCCCGGCACCCCTTCGAGCAGGCAGTGGCCGCCCGCGAGCAGGCACAGGAGCACCTCGTCGACCACGGCGCGCTGGCCGACGATCACCTCGCCGACGGCCGCGCGCACGCGCGAGACCGCGGCGCCCACGTCTTCGATCGCGTCCGTCATCGTTGGTGGTGGGAGGGAATCGCCCGGTTTCGCGCCGAGGTCAACGGCCGTCGGCGCGAGCGGTCAGTGCCCGGCGTGCAGGTCGGGCGCGCCGGCGTCGCCCGCGGGGGCCGCGGCCGAGGGCGTGCGGCTCACGGTGATGCGCTGCTCGGCGCGGTTGAGGTGGCCGGGCGCGGGCTCGCCGTTCGGCCCGAGGAGCTGCAGCCCGATGGTGTGCTCGCCGTCGGGCAGGTTCTCGATGTAGTAGGGCACCCACGACGTGAGGTCGCTCATGGCCTGGCCGTCGATGCTCGGCCGCACGCGGTAGCCCGTGGCGCTGAGCTGGTTGGCGGGGATGTTCGCCACGTAGAAATCGAGCAGGATGCGGTTGGCGTCGGGGCCCTCGACGCGGCCCTTGGGGCGCGAGTACGTGAGCAGCGGGGCGCGCGGGTTGAAGTGCAGGTCGCGCGACGCCGCCCCGACGTGAAACACCACCATCGCGTACGCGCCGTCGGTCTTCACGGTCTCGTGCGTCGCCCAGCCGGGGAAGGCCCGGAGCACGTGCGTGCCCTGCGACAGGTGCTCGAGCGGCACCGGGCGCGTCGGGTCGTCGACGCGGATGTACGGCTGGTCGTCGAGCACCAGGTGCACGTGCCGCATGTCGCTCGCGTCGCCCGTGTTGCGCCAGTTGGTGACGTTGAGCCGCACCTCGACGCGGTCCTCGCGGATGGTGGCGTTGTTGGCCGGCGCGGTGATGCGCACGCGCGGCGTGGGCGCGGGCACCTCGCGGCGCTCGCCCGCCACGATGGACACCGGGCCCATGGGCTGCACCGCCGCGTCGGCCGCGGCCGCGGGGCCCATCGCCGCGTCGGCGTCGTTCGACAGCATCGAGACGCCCGCGTCGACCGAGCCGCCCGACGACGTGGTGGTGGTGGTGGTGGTGGTCGAGGGCGTCGACGAGCTGCACCCGAGCCACAGCGCGAACACGGCCGCGGGCGCGAGGAGCCAGCGTGTACGGATGATCATGCGCATCGCCTCCTTCGGGGCATCGGGCGCGCGTGACGCGCGTCTCCCCTGGTTGGCGCGGGTGCATAACGCCGGGGCCCCGCGGGCGCAATCGTTGTTTTAGCCCTCGAGCTCACCGCCGCCCGGCGGCAGGTCGTCGAGGCCCGCGACGTTGGCGTCGCCGTAGCCGTGCTCGTCGAGGGCGAGGTTCTCGAACTTGGTGAGCTCGCGGATGAACCGCAGCCGGATGGTGTCGGTGGGCCCGTTGCGCTGCTTGGCGATGATGATCTCCGCGATGCCCTTGTCCTCGGTGTCGCGGTTGTAGACCTCGTCGCGGTAGATGAACATCACCACGTCGGCGTCCTGCTCGATGGCGCCCGACTCGCGCAGGTCGGCGAGCATGGGGCGCTTGTCCTTGCCGGGCCGCGTCTCGCACCCGCGGTTGAGCTGCGAGAGCGCGATGATGGGCACGTCGAGCTCCTTGGCGAGGCCCTTGAGCCCGCGGCTGATCTCCGAGATCTCCCGCTCGCGGGAGTCCATGCGCTCGCGGCTGGCCTTCATGAGCTGCAGGTAGTCGATCACGATGAGCGACATGTCTCGCTCGCTCTTGATGCGACGGGCCTTGGCGCGCAGCTCGAGGAGCGTGAGGTCGCCCGAGTCGTCGATGTAGATCGGCAGCGAGTGGAGCTTGTTGGCCGAGGCCGTGAGGGCCGTCACGTCGTCTTGCGTGAGGAGGTTCGAGCGCAGCCGCGACTGGTCGATGCGCGCGTCGGCGCACATGAGCCTGTTGGCGAGCTCGATGCGCGGCATCTCGAGCGAGAAGAAGAGCACGGGCTTCTGCGACGACTCCGCGGCGCTCGACGTGACGTTCAAGACGAACGACGTGTTGTGCACGCACACGTCGTTGGCGACGAAGTTGTGCGTCTCGGGGATCGTGAGGTCGTAGACGCGCTTGAGCCCCACGGGCTCGATGGACACGATCTCGTCCCAGTACACGTCGCTCGCGGCGAGGTGCTCGAGCGCGCGGTCGTGGAGCGCACACGCGAGCGCCGCGAGCCGGTCGCGCGAGAGCGAGCGGGCGCCGACGTGGAGGTTCGTGTGCCCTGCGATGCCCGCCCGCTTGCCGACCGACGACCACGACTCGCCGTTGCGCGCGGCGTCGAGGCGAGACCATACCGACGCGGGGACGAGGTCTCGGTTGGTGTGAGGTTGCCGGTCGGCGAGGGCGCGCACCGCGCGGTCGAGGGCCTCCTCCTTGCCGAAGATGCCGATGTGCTCGGCGAAGGCGCGGATCGACGGCGCGTCGGTGATGTCGATCTGCCACGCCGCGCGCTCGCCGCCCTGGTAGCGCACGGTGCGCCGGCGCAGCGAGGCGATCACGCCGAAGCGCAGGAGGAGGTGGCATACCTGACGCGCGAGCCGCTCGCTCACCGAGGCGTAGCCGACCTGCGCCTGCCCCGACGCGAGCACCGTGGCCCAGCCGTCGGTCGCGAAGAGACGGTTGAGAAAGAGCGCGACCTGCTCGCGGCGCAGCGTGAAGACCACGGGCGGGACGAACTTCGCGTGCGCGTCGCAGCCCCAGAGGCCGAGCGCGCGCAGCCACGCCGTGAGCGGGTTGCGGTCGTCGCGGCCGCGGGGCAGGCCCGACGGCGCGAGGTCGTCGGGCGCGCACGAGAGCACCGCGCAGAGGCGCTCGAACGCCTCGGGCGAGGGCGCCGCGCGGCCCTGCGTCCACTGCGTCACCAGCGAGGGGGAGACGCCCAGCGCCGACGCGACCGAGCGCGAGGTACGCTCGCCGCCGCGGAGCTGCGCGCTCAGCCGCTCGCCGAGCTCGGCGCGGCGGCCCGCGAGCGACGCGCCGTCGGTGGTGACGCGCAGCGAGGGCGCGCGCGGCTTCGCGACGTCGTCGGCGCGCACGCGCAACGGCCCGAACGCCTCGACCGCGCGCGTGAAGTCGTCGAGCACGCGGGGGGTGGTGTTGGTGAACGAGGGCTGCGTGCCGGTGAGGCAGCCGTCGCCGAGCAGGTAGCCGAGCAGCGTGACCTCGCACGCGCGCAGCTCGCGGTCGCCGAAGACGGGGATGCGCCGCGGGACCGCGACGCGCTCGCCCACGGAGAGCTCCATCAGCGGCCGCCAGCCGTCGATCGTGAGGAAGGGGTGCGGCGCCGTGGCTTCGACGGTGCGCCCGAGCCGCGTGGTCACGCGGAACACGGGCTTCATCCCGTCGTCGACGTAGTGGCTCGGCGAGGTGACCGCGAGGCGCCAGTCGTCGCCGAGCGTGAGCAGCCGCGCCTCGCCCGCCCGGTGCAGGGTCTCGATGGTCTCGACGCGGCCGTCTTCGAGCACGATCTCGGCGTCGGCCGAGAGGCACTTACCCATCGCGGGCCTGGCCGCGATGATGATGAGCTGGCCGCCGTGCATGCCCGAGGTGAGCGTGTCGAGGTCGCGGAAGCCCGTCTCGGTGCCCGTGATGCGCGCGCCGCGCACGAGGGTGTTCTCGATGCGCTCGAAGGCCTCGAGGATCACCTGCTCGAGCGGGATGAGCGTGCTCTTCGAGCGCTTCTGCGCCACCTCGAAGACCTTCGACGCCGCGTGGTCGAGGAACTGGTCGGCCGTGCCGTGGTCGCCGTAGCCGCGCGCCACGATCTCGTGCGCCACCTCGATCATGCGCCGCACGCCCGCGTGGTCGGCCACGATGCGCGCGTGCGACTCGATGTGCGCGATCGTCGGGATCGTGTCGGTGAGCTCGCCCAGGTACTGCGCGCCGCCGACCGTGTTGAGCCGCTCGCGGGCCCGGAGCTCCGAGGCCAGCGTGACGATGTCGACGGGCTCGCGGCGCGCCGAGATCGCCTGGATGGCCTCGTAGATCACCGCGTGCGCCGGGTGGTAGAAGTCCGCCGGGGCGATGATTGCCTCGACGGTCGCCATCGCGGAGTTGTCGAGCAGGATGCCGCCCAGCACCGCGCGCTCGGCGTCGAGGTCGTGCGGCGGCACGCGCCCGTGCGCGGACGCGGCGGCCGAGAGCTGCGCGGCCGCGTGAACGAGCGCGTCCTTGGCGTCTTTGTCTCGGCGGTCTCGGTCGGGGTAGGCCATACGGGATACTGAACGCATGGCACGCACCGGGGCCGTTTGTAAACTTTCTGACAAGCGCAGCGCCCCGGCCCGAGCCTTGCTCTACCGCGCTCGCTTCGCGCGTTTCGCCCGCGGCACCGCCACCTCGATCGCCGCCGCTTGCAGCGTTCGAAAGAACGCCTCGGTGGCGCCCATCTCGCCGCCCCGCGCGACGAGCGTCTCGCGGAGCGCGTGCGCGGCGCCGTGCGCGACCATGGCCCACACCGCGTCTTCGTCGAAGCGCTGCCCCGGCGCGTGGAGCGCGTCGCCGGCCGCGTCGCGTCGCACCCCGTCGCGAGGGCCCTCGGCGCGCGCTTCGAACGCGTCGTCGACGAGCGCGAGCTTGAAGACGTGCAGCGGGCCGACGCACACGGGCGCCGCGAACGCCTCGCCCGTGCGCCCGTCGCGCAGGGTGACGCCGTCGGGCCCGCGCGCTTCGAAGCGGTCGGTGTACGAGGCGGTCACGGGCGCGCCGCGTCCGGCGTTCATCTCGCACATGAGGCCCACGGCGCCGCGGTCGACCACGGCCGAGGGGTCGAGCACGGCCTCGACGGAGCGCCCGTCGGGGAGCAACGGGAGGTCTTCTTCGGGCGCGACGCGCGCGACGGCGCCGCGGTCGCCGTGGCGGCTGCCCACGAGGTCGCCGACGCGCAGCGGGCAGCGGCGCGCGACCCACACGCGCACCACGTCGGTGCCGCGAGCGCGCTTGTGGGGGCGGTAGAGCTCCGCGCGGATCACCACGCCCTCGCAGCCCCGCGGCGCCCGGAGCGACACACCCCATGGCTCACCGCGAGTCGGTGCGAACGCGCGCCCCGCGAGCGCGTCGCCCTCGCGGACGTGCGCGCCCACGCGCGCGAGGCCCCCGTCGTCGAGGCGCGCGCGCTCCGCGGGCGTGAGGTCGCCGGCGTCGCGCGTGAGCGAGAGCCTCCCGTCGTGCGCGCGCCCGACGGAGCACGTCACCTCGACCACGCGCAGCGTGGCGAGGCGGCCCTCGCGCACGACGCGCTCGGAGACGACCAGCGCGCACCCGTCGGTGTACCCGGCCCAGGGCATCAGCGCGACGAGCAGGTCGTCGCCGCACGCGAGCGTGCCCGACGCGACGCCCGCGCCCTCGGCGACGAGGTCTCCCACGGCCACGCGGTCTCCCTCGCGCACGCACGCCCGCTCGCGCGCCACGCTCCCGTCGCGCGCGGGCTCGAACGCGCGCAGCGGGTGCTCGGCGAGGCCCCCGTCGTGGCGC
>JBDHVF010000108.1:0-14715 GCA_039809605.1 Polyangiales bacterium
ACTCGTATCGGGTTGCAGGCGCAGCAGGAGAGCGCGCCGTGCGCGCCAACGTTCTGGAGCCCCTCAACGGGGCGACCACGTTCGGTAGCCCGGGGTGAGGGGGCAACGCCCCCGAACCCCGGCGTGCGCGAGGCGCTTCCTACAAGCCGTTTGCGTCTTATTTCGCCGCCCATGGGGGTTGGGGGTGGGGGCCGACGCATGCGTGGCCTGACTACGCGATGAGTTAGGCCATCGCCACGAGCGCCTCCCCCTTCCCTCGCGGCGCGCGCGGTTGTACACCCCACGGCCACCGTGACGAACCTCGAGGGCAGGATCGCGCTGGTCACCGGCGGCGGGCGTGGCATCGGCGAGGCGATCGCCCGGCGCCTCGCGCGCGAGGGGCTGCGCGTGGCCGTGACGGGCCGCTCGGCCGGCGACCTCACCCGCGTCGCCGACGAGGTCGGCGGCTTCGCCGCGCCGTGCGACGTCACCGACCCCGCCGCGCTCGACGAGGCCCTGCGCGCCGTCGAGCGCGCCCTCGGGCCCGTCGACGTGCTGGTCAACAACGCCGGCCTCGCCGAGAGCGCCGCGCTCGAGCGCACCGCCGACGACGTCTGGGCCCGCACCATGGAGCTCAACGTCACCGCGCCCTTTCGCCTCTGCCGCGCGCTCGTGCCCGCGATGGCCGCGCGGGGCTTCGGGCGCGTGGTCAACGTGGCCTCGAACGCCGGCCTGCGGGGCTACGCGTACACGTCGGCCTACTGCGCGAGCAAGCACGCCCTGGTGGGCCTCACGCGCGCGCTCGCCGTCGAGTACGCGCGCACGGGCGTGACCGTCAACGCCGTGTGCCCGGGCTTCGTCGACACCGACATGGCCGCGCGCTCGGTCGAGCGCATCACGGCCGCCACGAGGCGCGACGCCGCCAGCGCCCGCGCCGCGCTCGAGGCGCTCTCGCCGCAGCGACGTCTCATGACGGCCGACGAGGTCGCGCACGCGGTGTGGTCGCTCCTGCCGCACGAGGCCCGCGGGCTCAACGGCGTGGCGCTGGCGCTCGACGGAGGGCAGACCGCGTGAAGGTGATTCACCCCGAGGGATGGGCGCCCGCGAAGGGCTACGCCAACGGCGTCGCGTGCGAGGGCGGCCGCGTCGTCTACGTCGCCGGCCAGATCGCGTGGGACGAGCGCCAGAACCTCGTCTCCGACGACTTCGTCGCCCAGTTCGACCGCGCGCTCGCCAACGTCGTGGCCGTGGTCGAGGCCGCCGGCGGCCGGGCCACCGACGTGGCGAAGATGACCGTGTACGTGACCGACCTCGACGCGTACCGCGCGAACCTCAAGGCGCTCGGCGCCGCCTGGCGGCTGCGCCTCGGCAGGCACTTCCCCGCGATGGCCCTGGTGGGCGTCGCGGGGCTCGTCGAGCCCGGCGCGAAGGTCGAGATCGAGGCCGTCGCCCACCTGCCCACGGAGTCCCCATGACCCTCTCCCCCGAGACCTTTCGCTTCGAGCTCGACGCGGGCGTCGGCACGATCACCCTCGACCGCCCCGAGCGCCTCAACTCCCTCACCTTCGAGAGCTACGTCGAGCTCGGCGAGTTCTTCACCCGCGTCGAGCGCCACCCCGAGGTGCGCGCGCTGGTCATCACGGGCGCGGGCCGCGGGTTCTGCTCCGGCGGCGACCGCCACGACATCATCGCGCGGCTCTTCGAGCGCGACATGCAGGGCCTCGTCGACTTCACCCGCGTCACCGGCGCGCTCATCCGGAACATCCGCCGCGTGCGCCGCCCCGTCATCGCCGCCGTCAACGGCGTGGCCGTGGGCGCCGGCGCCGTGATCGCGCTCGCGTGCGACGTGCGCGTCGCCGCCGACGACGCGCGCTTCGGCTTCGTCTTTCCGAAGGTGGGCCTGTGCGGCGCCGACATGGGCGCGGCGTACCTGCTGCCCCGCGTGGTGGGCCTCGGCCGCGCGTCGGAGCTTCTCTTCTCGGGCGACCTCGTCGACGCGCAGGAGGCCTACCGCATCGGCCTCGCCAACCGCGTGGTCCCGCGCGCCGAGGTGGTCACCGCCGCGACGGAGTTCGCGCGCAGGCTCTCCGAGGGCCCGGCGTTCGCCCACGCGATGACCAAGCAGATGCTCGAGGCCGAGCACACCATGTCGCTCGAAGAGGCCATCGAGGCCGAGGCGCAGGCGCAGGCGATCTGCATGCAGCACCCCGACTTTCGCGAGGCCTTCGACGCGCTCGCGGCCAGGCGCCCGCCGAAGTTCGAGGGGGCGCCGTGAGCCGCCGCCCCTGCGCGCCGAGCACCGACGACCTCGGGTTCTTCTTCGACGCGATGCACGCGCCGCTCGCCGACGCCGCGCGCGAGGTGGCCCTGAGCGACGCGGCGCAGTCGCACGACCCGCGCGCGCTCGCGCGGCTCTTCGCCGAGCGGGGCCTCCTGCGCGCGTGCGTGCCGGCGTCGGAGGGCGGCCTCGCGGCGCGCGACCCGCGGGGCGTCGACGTGCGCGCGGTGTGCCTCGTGCGCGAGGCGCTCGGGTGGTCGGGCGGGCTCGCAGACACGGTGTTCGCGATGCAGGGCCTCGGCAGCTACCCCATCGCGCTCGCGGGCACCGACGCGCAGCGCGGGGAGTACCTGCCCGCGGTGGCCTCGGGCGCCTCGCTCGCGGCCTTCGCCATCACCGAGGAGGAGGCCGGCAGCGACGTGGCCTCGATGTCGACGCGCGCGCGCCGCGACGGAGACCACTGGGTGCTCGACGGCGCCAAGACCTTCATCTCGAACGCGGGCATCGCGGGGCACTACGTGGTGTTCGCCAACGCCGACCCGGGCCTCGGGCGCAGGGGCATCACGGCCTTCATCGTGCGGCCCGACGACCCGGGCTTCGTCTTCGCGGGGGAGATCCCGATGATGGCCGAGCACCCGATCGGCACGATCCGCTTCGAGGGGTGCCGGCTGCCGGGCGACCGGCTGCTCGGCGAGGTGGGCCACGGGTTCAAGATCGCGATGGCGACGCTCGACGCGTACCGCAGCACCGTGGGCGCGGCGGCGGTGGGCATGGCGCGGCGCGCGCTCGACGAGGCCCTCGCGCGGGTGAAATCGCGGCGGCAGTTCGGGCGCCCGCTCGCGGAGTTCCAGTCGACGCAGGCGTACCTGGCGGAGATGGCGACGGAGCTCGACGCCTCGCGGCTGCTGGTCTACCGCGCGGCCTGGGCGAAGGACCGCGGCGCCCCGCGCGTCACGCTCGAGGCCTCGATGGGCAAGATGTACGCGACCGAGGCGGCGCAGCGGGTGATCGACCGCGCGCTCCAGCTTCACGGCGGGAGCGGCGTCGTGCGCGGCAGCGTCGTCGAGCGGCTCTACCGCGAGGTGCGCGCGCTGCGCATCTACGAGGGCACCACCGAGATCCAGCGGCTCGTGATCGCGGCGCAGCTCCTCGGGGAGTGACCGCCCCTACGCGTGCGCCTGGGGCCGCGCGGCGCGGTCGTGCGACGGCGCGGGCGTGGCGCCGATGGGCACCCACCGCTTCGCGGCGTCGGACCACTCCTCGACGTCGCCCGTGGCCACGTCGAAGAACCACGCGCCGAGCGAGAGGTCGCCCGCCGCGAGGCGCTCGGCCACGACGGGGTAGGTGCGCAGGTGGTCGAGCTGAAGGAGCGCGTTGAGCCGCGACACGGCGTCGACGTCGAGCGAGGCGGGCAGCCCTCGGAGGCGCTCGCGCACCTCGGTCTTCTCGATCCACGCGCTGAGGTTGCGCAGCGACGGCGGGATGGGGTCGTCGGAGCGGAGCGCGTGCATCGCGCCGCAGCGCGAGTGGCCGCACACGACGACCTTCGAGACGCGCAGCACGCCGACGGCGTAGTCGACGGCGGCGCCGACGGCCGAGGGCTGCACCACGTGGCCCGGCGCCACGACGTTGCCCACGTCGCGCACGATGAAGAGCTCGCCGGGCTCGGTCGCCGTGATGAGGCTCGGCGTGATGCGGCTGTCGGAGCACGTGATGAACAGGGTGTGCGGGCGCTGGCCGCCCGCGAGCCGTTCGAAGAGGGCCGCGTAGCGCGGGCGCTGCGTCGCCCGGTAGCGCGCGACGCCCGTCTGCAGCCGCGCGTCGGTGCCGTCGGCGTGCTGCAGCGCCTCGGCCAGCGCGCGCTCGCCCGGCACGATGACCTCGTCGGCCAGCTCGCCCGCCACGGCGCGAAAGCGCGCCCGCGCGTCGCCGTCGAGGCCCGCCACCAGGGGCCTGAGGCCGCGCGTGCGGGCGTGCTCGACGAGGCCGACGAGCATCTCGGCGCCCGAGGCGTCGAGGGCCTTCACCTCGCGCAGGTCGAAGACGGCCGCGCGCCCCTCGTCGAGCAGGTCGAGCTCGCCCCGCACCGCGTCGACGTCGAGCGACGAGAGGAAGGTCAGCGGCCCCTCGAAGGTGAACACGTAGTGGTCGCCCATGCGGTGCGCGCGGGCGCTCATGCGCGCGCGGCCGTAGCGGGCCATGCCGATGGCCAGGGCCGCCACCACGCCCCACTGCACGCCCTCGAGCAGGTCGACGAAGACGATGGTCACGAAGGTCACCGCGAAGACCGCCCCGTCGGCGCGCGAGTGCCGCCAGAGCCTCAGGAACGTCTTCGGGCTCAGCATGCGCGTGGCGACCGAGAAGAGCACCGCCGCGAGGGCCGCGATGGGGATGCGCCCGAGGAGCGGCGCCAGCGCGTACACCGACGCGACGAGGGCGAGCGCGTGCACGATCGACGCGCGGCGGGTCTTGGCGCCGGCCTGCACGTTGGTGCCCGAGCGCGCGATCACGCCCGTGACGGGGATGCCGCCGAAGAGGGCGCTCGCGACGTTGCCGACGCCCTGACCGATGAGCTCCTGGTCGGGGTCGTTGCGCGAGCCGGGCGCCATCTTCTCGACGGCGGCCGACGAGAGGAGCGTCTCGAGCGACGCGAGGGCGAACACCACGAGCGTCGAGGCCGCGATGGGGCCGAGCGCGGCGCCCGAGGGCATGTCGGGCAGCCGCGGCGAGGGCAGCGACCGCGGGATGTCTCCGAGCGCGGGCGCGTCGAGCCCGAGCCTCACCGCGGCGAGCGTCGCGGCGGCCACGGCCACGAGGTGCGGCGGCACCCGGCGCGTGAGCCGCGGCAGGCCGTAGAGCACCGCCAGCGCGATGAGGTTCACCGCCACCGCGCCGGGCTTCGTGCGGTGCACGAAATCAGCGAGGTGCGTCACCACGTCGAGCACGGCCGACTGCGGCGGCGGCGGCAGCCCGAGCGCGCGCGGGAGCTGCCCCACCAGGATGATCGCCCCGATGCCCGCGGTGAAGCCCTCGATCACGGGCATCGGCACGAGGCGCACGAAGCGCCCCAGGCCCAGCGCGCCCGTCGCGAGCTGCAGGAGACCGCAGCCCGCGCTCACCACGAGCAGCGCGCCCATGCCGTGCTCCTGCACGATGGCCGCGACGAGCACCGCCATCGCCGCCGCGGGGCCGCTCACCTGGAGCGCCGTGCCGCCGAAGAGCGCGCACGCGAGCCCCCCGACGACGGCCGTGACGAGCCCCACGCCGGGCGCCACGCCCGACGCCAGCGCGATGGCCAGCGAGAGGGGGATCGCCACGCACGCGACGGTCAACCCCGCGGCCACGTCGGCGCCGAGGTGCTTGGGAGAGAAGAGCTGCCTCCACTCGGGGAGGAGCGAGCGCACCCCGAAGTCGGGCCGCGGCTGGAGCTTGAGCATTCGGGTCACCCCTTGCGCCGCGTCACCGAGACGCGGCGCCGGGACAATTAGCCCCTCGGCTTCCCGCCCGCAAGTGCGCTTCGGCTTGAATTCAGCGATGGACGCAGCGGCCGCGGAAGTAGAAGTACCCCGGCGGGCACGCGCGAGCGGGGACGACGGCCGGCGCGCAGCGGCCGAAGCGGTCGAGCACATATCCCGGCGGGCACACGACGGGCCGCACGGCGAAGGGCACGCACCGCCTCCAGCGATCGAGTCGATAGCCGGGCGGACAGCGCTGCGCGAACGCCGTCGCGTTGAAGACGGTCACCACGACGAGCGCGAAGAGCGCCGTCAGCCACGGACCCACACGTCCACGGAGCATGAACACCTCGTCGCTCGGCGCTGCGACTCCCTGCCGCGTCCCGAGCGCGGCGACCCTAACACGCGCATCACCGCGTCGATGGCCCGCGGGGCTCGCAATCTTCGCGCGTCTGTGCTTCGCACGCGCACGGCTCGCTTGCGGGGCGAGCGGCTCCGCGCGTAGAAGACCTCTCATCACGGAGGTGGCATTTGGACACGCCGGTCTTCCCCGAAGCGTTCAACCTCGCGGACTACTTTCTGTTCGACCGCCTCGCCGAGGGGATGGGCGATCGCGTGGCGGTGCGCTTCGGCGACCGCGCGTACCGCTACGCCGACGTGGCGCGGCGCGCGAGGGCGCTCGCGTCGGCCCTCGTCGAGCGCGGCGTGCGCAACGAGGAGCGCGTGCTCGTCGTTCTCCCCGACCTCCCTCCCTTCGCGTGGACCTTCTTCGGCGTGCTCGGCGCGGGCGCCGTGGTCGCGATGGGCAACCCCGACGCGCCCACCGGCGACCTCGAGTACCTGCTCGACTACACCCGCGCCGCGGCGCTCGTGACGGTGCCCCGCGTCGTCGAGGCGCTCGGCGGCGCGATCGAGTCGTCGCCGTGGCTGCGCGCGGTGCTCGTGACCGCCGACGCGCCCACGGGCGACGACCCCGACGGCCCCGTGACCGCCGAGGGCGCGCGCGTCGAGGCCCTGACTCACGCGATCGAGCGCGCGCGGCCCGACGTGCACGCGCCCCGCCCCACGCGCCGCGACGACGTGGCCGTGTGGCTCTTCACATCGGGCTCGACGGGCAGGCCCAAGGCCGCAGTGCACACGCACCGCGACTTCGCGTTCAACACCGAGGTCTACGCGCTCGCCACCGTGGGCTACCGCGCGGGCGACGTCTGCGTGAGCGTGCCGCGGCTCTTCTTCGGCTACGCCACGGGCACCAACCTCATGTTCCCCTTCCGCGTGGGCGCGTGCGTGGGGATGTTCTCCGAGCGGCCCACGGTGCGCTCGCTCGCCGACGCCGTCGCGCGCTACCGGCCCACCGTGCTCACCAACGTGCCCACGATGATCGGCAAGCTCCTCGAGCACGACGCGGCCCTGCGCGCGGCGGGCGCCGAGGGCCTCGACCTCTCGTCGGTGCGCTTCTGCCTCTCGGCCGGCGAGGCGCTGCCGCCCGCGCTCCTCGAGCGGTGGAGCGAGCGCTTCGGCGTCGACGTGTACGACGGGATCGGCTCGGCGGAGATGTTCCACATCTACGTCACCAACCGCCCCGGGGACATCAAGCCCGGCTCCCTCGGCCGCGCGGTCGAGGGCTACGAGGTGAAGGTGCTCGCGCGCGACGCGAAGGGGCCCGGCGCAGACCCGCTGCCGCCCGGCGAGGTGGGCACGCTCTGGGTCGCGGGCGACAGCGTCGCGATCGGTTACCAGGGCGATCGCGACAAGAGCTGGCAGACCTTTCACGGCCGCTGGTGCTGCACGAGCGACCTGTTCCGCCTCGACGCCGACGGGTACCTCTGGTTCGCCGGGCGCGCCGACGACCTCATCAAGGTCTCGGGCCTGTGGGTGTCTCCCCTCGAGGTCGAAGACTGCCTGCTCGCGCACCCCGCGGTCGCCGAGGTCGCCGTGGTGGGCTTCGAAGAAGACGGGCTCATGAAGACCCTCGCCGTCGTGGTCGCGCGCGAGGGCTTCGCGACGGGCGACGCGCTCGCGCGGGAGATTCAAGACTTCGCCAAGGGCCGCCTCTCGAAGCACAAGTACCCGCGCGCCGTGCGCTTCGTCGCCGACCTGCCCAAGAACGACCGCGGCAAGGTCGACCGCAAGGCCCTGCGCGCGGGGTGATAGAGTCGCGCGCCATGGTTCCGCTCCGACTCGGCGACCTCACCACCGAAGAGTGCGCGGCGCTCCTCGCGCGGCCCCACCCCGTCGCGCTCCTGCCCGTGGGGAGCACCGAGCCGCACGGCCCGCACCTGCCGCTCGCCACCGACGCGATCCTCTCGGAGCGCGCGTGCGAGCTCGCCGCCGCGCGGCTGCGCGAGGGCGACGTGAACGCGGTGGCCGCGCCCGCGGTCTCGTACGGCGTGACCCGCTACGCCGCTGGCTTCGCAGGCGCCATCAGCCTCTCGCCCGAGACCGCCGAGCGCCTCGTCGAGGAGCTCTGCGCCGCCTACCGCGCCGCGGGCTTCGAGCGCGTGTGCGTGGTCAACAACCACCTCGAGCCCGCGCACCTCGAGGCGCTCTCTCGCGCGGTGGCCCGCGTGCCCGGCGCCCTCTTCGCCAACCAGCTCACGCGCCGCTGGGGGCGCACGCTCGGCGACGAGTTCCGCCGCGGCGACTGCCACGCGGGCTCGTACGAGACCTCGCTCGTCATGGCCGCGCGCCCCGAGCTCGTGCGCGACGACGTGCGCCGCGCGCTCGCCGCGGTGCCCATCTCGCTCTCCGACGCCATCCGCGCGGGCCGGCGCACCTTCGTCGAGATGGGCGCCGACCGCGCGTACGTGGGAACCCCCGCGGCGGCCTCGCGCGACGAGGGCGACGCGCTCTACGACCGCCTCGCGGCCATGGTCGTCACGGAAGTGCGCGAGTCGCTCGGGCTCGTGGGAGGCGCGCCGTGACCGCCCCCACCCTCGACGACGAGCTCTACCGCTCGACCGTCTGCCGCATGATGGAGTCGCACGGCGCGCGCCTCTTCGGCCTCACGCTCACCCTCGCCGCGAGCCTGCGCCACGCGCCCACCGCGTCGTGGCTGCGCTTCGCCGGGGGCCAGCTCCGCGAGCTCACGTCGCTCTACGCCGAGCTCTCGTCGCTCTACGAAGCGGTCGCGGGCGCGGCGCTCGACCCGCCCTCGCTCGGCCGCGACGGCGCGCGAGAGCCCGGCGCCCCCGCGTCGTGGCCCGACGCCGTGGCCGCGCTGCTCGTCGCCGGCAGGCAGTGCCGCTGGCAGCTCCACGAGCACGACCTCTGCTCGTACGCGCCCTACCGCGAGCTCGTCGCGCGCGCCGTCGCCGAGCTCGACGCGCGCCACGCGGCGCTCGAGCCCCACCTCGCCCTCGCCGCGCGCGACCCGCGCGCCGCGCACGCCCTCACCGAGGCGCTCGACCGCTGGATGGCCTGGGCCGCCGAGGCCTTCGGTCGCCCCAACACCCCCGGCATGGCGTACGCGATCAAGGTCGGCCTGCGCCGCCGCGACGCGAGCGCCACGCGGGGCGACTTCGTCGACGACCTGCGCGCCGTCGCGCGCGCGCACGACCTCGAGCTCCCCGCGCGGTGGAGGCCCGAGCCCGAGCGCCCCTCGGTGCTCGAGGCCCTCAGCGAGATCGCGCGCACCGCACGCGACCCCGAGTGACGCGCGACGCGGGCGCTCCGCCGCGTTGACAGCGCGCGCCTCACACACGAGGATGCCGCGCGCCCGACGGGCCCGTCCCCCTCCTTGGCTTGCGAGGTTTCATGCGCGACGTCCGACCGATTCGTGACCTTCTCCTCCTGGCGGCGCTCGGCGCCTGCGGGTCGTCGACCGCCTCGGGCGGCGACGCGTCTGCCCCGCGCGACGCGGCGCCCGACGCAGCCCCCGACGTCGCGCCCGACGAGCCCGCGGTCGAAGACACGCCCCCGCCGCCCGACGCTGCCCCCGCGTCGAGCGGCGTGGGCGACCCCTGCGAGAGCGACGAGATGTTCGGCCAGGGCAACTGCCGCGACGGGCAGATCTGCCTGACGCAGAACCTCGGCTTCACCAACGGCTACTGCATCCAGGTGTGCAACGGCGGCGCGCGCTGCCCGTCGGACTCGACCTGCACGCAGCTCCAGGGCTTTCCCGTGTGCCTGCGGCGCTGCATGTCGAACGCCGACTGCCGCGCGACCGACGGCTACGTGTGCGCCACGGGCTCGACCACGGGCTCGCGCGTCTGCTCGGTCAACGACGAGCCCACGGGCCACCGCGAAGACGGCTCGGCCTGCTACACCGCCGCCGCGGGCCCGCACATGCTCCGCCCGCTGGCGCGCACGACCTTCTCGGGCCGCAACTCCGCCGTCACCGCGGGGCGCCGCGACGCCGTGGTCGCCGCCGAGGGCAACGTCGCCGTGCACCCGATGAACGGCAACGTGGCGAGCTCGTACATCGGCGTGAGCACCCGCAGCGCGGTGCTCATGGGCGTGTCGTTCACCACGAACGCGGGCTCGACCTGGGAGTGGGGCAGCGTCACCGACCCCCTCGGCAGCGCGAGCGACCCGGTGCTCGACTTCGCCGCCAGCAACGGCGCGCTGCGCATGACGTACATCGGCCTGCGCCGCAACAGCTTCGGCCAGGTGATGGGCTCGTCGGTGCGCATCACCGAGAGCGCCGACTTCGGGCGCACCTGGGCCGACCCTCGCGCCGTCGAGCCGATGAACACCTGCAACCAGGGCGGCCTCTGCGACAAGCCCTGGATCATCACGGGCCCGGGCATGACCGCAGGCACCGAGGCGGTCTACATCGGGTACCTGCTCCAGACGAGCATGGCGGCCAACCTCACGGTGCAGCGCTCCGACGACGGCGGCCACACGTGGTCGACGCCCGTCACCATCGGCCGCTACGGCGCGGGCACGCCCTCGGCGCCCAACCTCGTGCAGTTCGCCACGGGGCGCCCCGGCGAGATCGCGGCGGCGTGGGTGGGCCTGCCCGTGGGCATGGGCGCCGGCGCCGACGGCGCGGTGCGCTTCGGCTCGCCCGAGAACCACATCTTCTTCCGCCGCTCGACCGACGGCTTCCGCACGCAGGAGTCGCTGCGCGTGGTGTCGCGCTCCACCGACTCGCCGGTGTACGTGCAGCCGCCCGTGGCGATCGACGGCGACACGGTGCACGTGCTCTTCCCCTCGGGCAGCCCGACGGCCGCGTGGGACCTCGTGCTCGCCACGAGCACCGACAACGGCAACACCTGGCGCTACCGCAAGGTCAACGACGAGCCCGACTCGTGCGCGACGCACGCCTTCCCCGCGATGGTGGTCGACCGCACGACCCACGCCGTGCACGCCGTCTGGATGGAGAACCGCTTCGGCGACGGCGCCGTCGCGTACGCGCGCTGCCCGGGCGACCCGGCGATGCCGTGCGGCCCCAACGAGCTCGTGAGCGACGACACGTTCCGCTTCACCACGGGCCGCAACCCGATGTCGTGGCACGGCGACTACCTCGGCCTCACGCTCTCGCCTCAGGGCGACCTCTGGGCCACGTGGAGCGACACGCGCACGGGCCTCCCCGCGATGTACGTCGCCCACGGCCGCGCGCGCTGACGGGCCCTCAGTTCGGCTGAAAACGAATCCGCGTCCCCGACGCGATCGTGCCGTTGAACTGCACGGCGTGGGGCGTGGCGAAGTGATCCTGGATGCCGACGGTCACCACGTCGGGCGAGCTCGCCACGAGCGGCGGCGAGAGCGTGATGTTGTTGTAGAGAAAGTCGATGCTGGGCGCGCTCTCGTACGCGAGCAGCTCGAAGGTGAACGACGTCGGCCCGATGATCGTGGTGTAGCTCGTCGCCGCGACGAACTCCGCGACCCAGGTGCGGTTGGGCGCCGCGCCCGCGGTCCCGATGCAGATGCCGCTCGACGACGTGACGAGGTCGGAGCCGAACACGTACGCGCCCGGCGAGATGCCCGTGGTCGTCGGCAGGCGCCCCCAGTTGCGCAGCGTGCCCGACGAGGGGAAGGCGTCGGGGCGGTAGTTGTAGAAGATGTTGCCGAAGCCCACGAAGCCGTTGGTCTGAATCACGTAGTCGGTGTTGGTCGCGCCCCAGAACTCGATGGGGAAGGGCAGCGTGCCGACCCAGGCGTTGTCGTCCTCGTTCCGCAGCACGACCTCGTGGCCGGGCAGCGCGCAGGCGTCGATCCACGCGACCGGGCCGGGCGGCGTGGTCTGCGTGTAGCCCGCGAAGCCCGGCGTGGTGCAGCGGCCGAGCACGCAGGTGCGCCCCGCCGCGCAGCGGTTGCCGCACGAGCCGCAGTTGTTGTTGTCGACCCTGATGTCAGACTCGCAGCCGTTCGCGTCGAGCCCGTCGCAGTTGAGAATGAGCCCGCTGGTGCAGGCCATGACGCGGCACGTGCCGCCGGTGCAGGTGCCCGTGGCGTTGGCGGGGTTGCAGGCGCGGCCGCACGCGCCGCAGTTCGACAGGTCGGTGTTGAGGTCGGTCTCGCAGCCGTTCGAGGCGACCGAGTCGCAGTTGCCGAGGCCCGCGTTGCAGCGGGTGACCGAGCACGCGCCGCCCGAGCACGCGCCGACGCCGCCCGGCGGCGCGCAGGCGCGGCCGCACGCGCCGCAGTTCGAGAGGTCGGTGCGCGTGTCGGCCTCGCAGCCGTTCGAGGCGACCGAGTCGCAGTTCTGGTAGCCCGTGTCGCACGTGAGCCCGCAGCTCGACGACGAGCAGAAGGGCGCGGCGTGCGGCGCCGACGCGCACGCGCGGCCGCACGCGCCGCAGTGCGTGAGGTTGGCGCGCAGGTCGGTCTCGCAGCCGTTCGCCGCCATGCCGTCGCAGTTGTCGCGGCCCGGGTCGCACGCGGTGATGACGCACGCGCCCGCGCGGCACGCGGCCGTCGCGCCGGGGAACGAGCACGCGTTGCCGCACATGCCGCAGCTCGTGAGGGTGCTCGTGAGGTCGGTCTCGCAGCCGTTCGACTGGTTGCCGTCGCAGTCGCCCCAGCCCGTGTCGCAGCGCATGATGCCGCAGGCGCCCATGGCGCACGCGGCCGTCGCGTGGGGGAAGGAGCACGCCACGCCGCAGCGGCCGCAGTTCATCGCGTCGGTGGCGAAGGCGGCCTCGCAGCCGTTGGTGTTGTCGCCGTCGCAGTTGCCGAAGCCCGCGCGGCACGACGAGGGCACGCACGCGCCGAGCGTGCAGGCCGCCCCCGAGCCGGGGAACGAGCACACGTTGCGGCACATGCCGCAGTTGTTGGTGTCGGTGCGGAGGTTGACCTCGCAGCCGTTGGCGCTGTCGCCGTCGCAGTCGGCGTAGCCCGTCTCGCACTCGCTCATCGCGCAGCGGCCCATGGAGCACCGGCCCGCGGCGTGGGGGTACGACGGGCACGCGGCGCCGCACGCGCCGCAGTGCATGAGCGACGTGGTGACGTCGGTCTCGCAGCCGTTGTTGGCGCTGCGGTCGCAGTCGCCGAAGCCGTCGCGGCACCGCTCGACGGCGCAGAGGCCGCCGACGCACGAGGGCGTCGCGTTGGCGACGCTGCACGCGCTGCCGCACGCGCCGCAGTGCATGGTGTTGCCCTGCGTGTCGACGCAGCCGCCGCTGCAGCAGGTGCGGCCCGAGGGGCACGCGTGGCCCGCGTTGCACCCGTCGACGCAGGCGTTGCCCATGCAGAGCTGCCCGAGGCGGCAGTGCGTGTCGGTCACGCAGGGCACGCAGGTGTGCGTGGGGAGGTTGCAGCGCAGCGGGTCGCTGCCGCCGTCGGCCGTGCCCGCGCAGTCAGCGTCGGTGCGACAGCCCGAGACGCACTGGTTCACGCCCGGCGCGCAGTACTGCCCGGTGGGGCAGGTGTCGCTCGCGGGGGTGCACTCGGGCGCGTCGGCGACGTCGTCGGTTGCGTCCGCGCCGCCCATGTCCGAGGGCACGTCCTGGTCGGCGCGCGGGCCCTGAAACGAGTCCCAGTCGTAGGAGCACCCCGCCGCCGCGAGGGCGACGCACAGCGAAAAGACCTTGCGAGAAAGCATCAGAAGACTCCGACGAGGGAGGCGCCGTTGCCCGAGAGGCCCACGGTGACGGCCGGCGCGGGGCGGGGCTCCTCCGAGGGGCGCCCCACGAGAAAGAGCACGGTCGCGGCCACGGCGCCCGCGATGCCGACGCCGAGGCCCACGTTGGCGAGCGTGGTGTACGTGCGCCCGCTGTCGCGCTGCGAGAGCTGCTCGGGCGTGCACGGGCGCGCGCCGCCGCACTCGGCGTTGAGGTCGTTGTAGGTCGAGCTCGCCATCGCGCCGAAGATCGCGAGGCCCGCGAAGCCCACGGCCCCGACGCCGACGCCGACCCACGCGAGCGACCGGGGCACGCCCCCGCGGCGCACCGGCGGCTGCACGGGCGCGGTACGGATCGGGCGCGCGACCTCGGTGTGGCCTTCGAGCACGGGCCTCCGGCGCAGGGGGATGCCCACGGTCGCCTCGGCGCCCGCGGCCACGTCGGTCTCGCGGTCCTCGGGGAAGAACTCGGGGGACTCGACGTGCACGGTGATGTGCCCGGGCATGACGGGCACGGGCACGCCCACGCCCTCGCGGGGGATGTCTCTGCCGTTGATGCGCACGACGGCGTCGGGCGGCAGGTCGGGCACGGTCACGGTGAGCCTGCCCACGCGCGGGCGCACGGCGGTGAGCTCGCTGTTGGCGACGTCGCGCGTGGTGGCGTAGCGGGGGTCGGTGGCGGCGCGGTCGCCGGCCTCGCGCGCGGTGCGCTCGTACTCGACCACCGACTCGTCGAAGCGCCCGAGCTCGCGCAGGCACCGGGCGATGTAGAGCCGGGTGTTGGGCGAGTTGTAGAGCGCGATCGACTGGCGGAACTCCGCGAGCGCGGGCTCCCACTGGTGCTGGTCGTAGAGCTGCGTGCCCTGCGAGAAGCGCTGCTGGGCGAACGCGGTGTTGTCCTGGGCCGAGGCCGCCGCGGGCGCCGCGAGCAGCGAGAGCGTGAGAAGAAAGGTCGTGGCTCGCATCGTTCGGTCTCAGATCCCGCTCGGGCGGAA